>DFDV01000169.1:0-1417 GCA_002369025.1 Treponema sp. UBA3819
CGGTAGTCTGTTTTTGTTGAGCCAGGACTGCATTGCGCCATTTTTTGCAGAAACAGTTTTATATTGCGGAGCCTTGTTGCCCTATCCGTGTTAATCGCCGTTCATCTGTGGTTACCGTGGTGTTCTGAAATATGCCTTTAGCCAGATTCGATTACTCTTGAAGGAAAGATTGCTAGAATTTCATTATGCAATTTCGGATAATCGTGGTATAATTAAACTGGAGTATTGAAATGCTGTATGCAGTTTTGGAACAGAAAATAAAATCTCTGCCTCAGGAATATTATGTTCAAGTTGAGAACTTTGTTCAGTTCCTGCTTTATGAGGTCAGCAGAAAAAAATCGTCAGCCACAGAAAATTCAATTTCGGAAAAACTTGCAGAAATCTATTCAAAAATCCCAGAAAATGAGCAAATCGCTTCTTGCAATTCAACATTAGAATCATGGAGAGAGTTGACAAAAAATGACTCGTGGTGAAATTTACTGGGCAGATTACGGCGTTCCGTTTGGAAGTGAAGCGGGTTTTCGTAGACCTGTTGTGATTGTTCAAGACAATAATTTTAATATAAAGGAATTGAGGACAGTTGTCGTTGTTCCTCTTACGACAAATCTTCTTCTCGCAGAAGCCCCGGCAAATGTTTTTATCGATAAAGAATCAAGTGGTTTACCAAAAGATTCTGCGGCAATTATTTCCCAAGTAGGTGCGATTGATAAAGCACGACTTTCAGAAAAAATCAGTACTCTTCCACTTTCTGATATGCAGGAAATTAGCGAGGGGCTGAGTCTCATTTTATCATTAAGATAATTATTTAAGCAAACCTGATGGCGTACCTTGTGATATCGTCACCCGTTGAGCGCGATTTTGCCACAGATAGACACAGATAGACACAGATTCGCACAGATGCACGCAGATGGGACACTGATATTTTTTTATTATCTGTGCCCTATCAGTGTTAATCACCGTTTATCTGTGGTTTCGCCAAGCGGATGGGGGATTTAGCCCGTTTGCCGGTAGTTTGTTTTGTGGGATTTTTGACACGGATACACACAGATAGGGAAGGCTCCGTACATTAATTGATTGTATGTGAAAAAATGGCGGGAAGGAACAAAACGGCTTACGAAAATACTCGGTTTGTGCTGACGCGCGAGCGGCAAATGTAAATAATTACAAGCACAAACCGCGTATAGCAGACGAGTCTGCGCTTTCGATAAGCCGTTTTCGTGACTGGAAGCCATTTTTTGCAGAAACAGTTTTATATTGCGGAGCCTTGTTGCCCTATCAGTGTTAATCGCCGTTTATCTGCAGTTACCTGCGGTTTCAACAGATGGGATGCGAACAGGGGCTTCGCATGCTAATTGATTGCATGTGAAAAAATGGCGCACATTGCAGATGAATTGGACAAAAACAGACGGGAGGCAAG
>DFDV01000169.1:1532-4999 GCA_002369025.1 Treponema sp. UBA3819
AAATACGCACAACCGTGGATTTCAGTGGCCCGCTTGCCGGTAGTCTGTTTTTGTTGAGCCAGAACTGCATTGCGCCATTTTTTTGCGGGAACTATTTTGTAATGCGGAGATCATATCCGCTGGTTATCTGAACAGGGCTCGGGGCGTTACGGGGTGTCCCCGTAGAGGGGGTAGCACGCAACGAAGGTGCGGGCGCAGGGGGAGACTTCCCCCTCCTGAAATAAGGGCTAGTAATTTGCCAGGAAGAACATGCCTACCAGAAGGACGTAGAAGCTTTTTTCGTCTGCCCAGTTTACGGTAAGGGGAAGCTGTTCAAAGTACCACCAGAAAATGCCGAATTCGGGGTCAATGCGCAGGGCATATTCGCTGAAGTCTTTGCTTTTTGCCTGGGAACCGAACATGAGGTAGACGATGTCTGTGATGATTTCGCGGAAGGCAGGGTAATTTTTTGTCCACTGATTGTCTTTCATTGCGGAGCAGAACTGGTCGAGTTTGTAGAGGACCTGTTCTTTAAGGGAAACGTCGTCTTTTTCTACCCATGTTTTCTGCACGAGCAGGATGGTGTTTTTCTGGAAACTTTGCAGAAGATGCTGTTCACATTCTTTTGGGTCATCTTTGTGACCGCTGAATTCGCCGCCGCCTAAAAAAGCGCTTGCAACGGTACGGGCTGACTGGCGGATCTTTTCTATATCATCTGTTGCGAGCATTTCTTCCATTGCTTCAACAACTTTAGCATCAACAAATTCTGTAATTAATTCGTTCCCCATAAAAACAATGTAGAACAAAACTGCGTTTTATTCAAGCGGTGTTTTTTATTTGCCATATTTTCCTTTTCTATGTATATTTAAAGAAAGATTTTTCTGATTGATGAGGTGTAAGGAATGAAAAGCGGAACGAAAAAACTCCTGATTACTCTGGGCATTGTATTTGTGGTGCTCTTTGGTGCCTACAGCTGCTATAAAAATGCTTATAACGGCATGATTTCACGGGATGAGGCTGTGCAGAGTTCATGGGCTCAGGTGCAGAACCAGTATCAGAGACGCATGGATTTGATTCCCAATCTGGTGAGTACGGTAAAGGGCTATGCTTCACATGAAGAGGGGCTTCTTACAGAAATTGCAGAGGCTCGTGCAAAGGCGGGTGGTGTTGTAAAAGTAGACAGCGAAATGCTGGATAACCCGGATCAGTTTAAGAAGTATCAGCAGGCACAGGATGCTCTGGGTGCAAGTTTGCAGCGTCTGCTTGTGGTTTCGGAAAACTATCCGGAATTAAAGGCAAATCAGAATTTCCTTGCCATGCAGGATGAACTTGCGGGTACGGAAAACAGAATCAGTACGGAACGTAAGCGCTATAACGAGGCGGTAAAAGACTACAATCAGTTTATCCGTGAGTTCCCGCGCTCAATCATTGCAAATATGAACGGATTCCGTGTTAAAGCATATTTTGAGGCTGCGGAAGCGGCTCAGTCAGCACCGGTGGTACAGTTTTGACGGCTTTTCAGAAAAAACTGAGGCTTGGTGATGACGCCCTGGAGCGTATTGCCAGAGCCGTGCAGGAAGCGGAAAAGACAACTGACGGAGAAATTGTGGTGGCGGTGGCAAAGGAGAGTTCCCGCTACAGTTTTTGGGAACTGCTTGCTTCCCTTGTCGTTTCCGTTTTGATTTTTGCGGCCCTGCTTCCTGTCTCTGATTCCATTTTTAACCTTTGCTCACGGATTTTCTGGATTGTGCCAGCCTGGTATGTGCCGGCTTTTTACGGAATTTCTACTTTTGCCATGATTGCCATTTTATTTTCTGTGGCAAATATTCCTTTGATTGACCGTCTGGTGGTGCCGCGTTTTGTGCGCAATGCTTCCGTGACGGGAAGTGCATTCCGGCTTTTTGCAGAAAGTGGTGTGCATGATACGGCAAGTCACAGTGGCATTCTGATTTATGTTTCTGTTCTGGAAAGGCAGGTGAGGATTATTGCTGACAGCGGTATTAACAAAAAGATTTCTCAGGATATGTGGAATCTGATTGCAGACGATCTGGCGGCAGGAATTGGTGAGAAAAATTACGAGGCAGCCCTGACTGGTGCCGTGCAGAAGTGCGGTGAACTGCTGACCCGTTATTTTCCTGCCCGGAAAAAGGAAGGAAATGAACTTCCCAACGGGCTGATTCTTCTGGAAAGTGCAGGATGGAATTGAAAGATTTGTTTCGCAGATTCTTGATGATTCTCTTTTTTGCCCTTCTGGCTTTTCTTCCTGCCATGTCTCTTTCTGCTCTGGAAGAGGTGCCGGTTTTGAGCCGGCCTGTGATGGATACGGCGGGAATTGTGGATGAAGCAACCCAGACTGAACTTGACGGTCTGATTCGCCAGCTTTATGACGAAACAGGGATACAGGTTGCGGTGCTTACAGTGCCGTCAATTGGTGAAGAATCAATAGAAGATTTTAGCATGCGGGTGGCCCGGGCCTGGAAACTGGGCACAAAAGATGCGGACAGTGGTCTTTTGATTACCCTTGCGCTTGCAGAACATAAAGTTCGTATTGAAGTGGGCTACGGTCTGGAAGGAACTCTTACGGACACAAAATGCGGTCTGATTATCCGCAATATTATGACGCCCGCTTTTAAGAATGATGATTACAGCAGCGGAATCCGTGAGGGCGTTGAAGCTCTGACAGGTCTGCTTCGCGGTGATGAAGATTTGAATGCCAGGCTGGAAAAATATGCAGAAGAGGGCAGTGGAAGTGCCAATTTGTGGATTCCCTTTCTGATGCTTTTCTTTTTTGCAGGCGTAGCGATTCCCGACTCTCTGGGAGCGGGTCCCTTTGCCTGCTTCTGGTTTAAGACGATTCTGACCGGAAAGCCATTTGTCCGCCGCAAGCGCGTCCTGAAATCCACATCATCCGGCAGCAGCCTCTCTGGTGGCGAAGGTTCTTCCATCAGTTCATCCAGTGACAGCAGTTATTCCGGCGGTGGAGGCGATTTCGGTGGCGGCGGTTCCAGCGGACAGTGGTGAGGAGTATTCAAAATGCCCTCCTGGCATTTTGAAACTCGACGGCAGCGAACTGCCGTCACGCTTTTCAACGCACGTCCTGTGCGTTTACAGGCTGGGGCGCTCAACCGCATATTTCAGCGACAGGTTCGCCCCGGAAGTCTGATTTTTGCTGAGGTACATCCGCCTGCACCCTCTCAGATAGACCGGGGTGTTCCGCTTGTACTGACAGGCGAGTGCATTTGAGACACAACTGATGTGTACAAAAACGGGCGTGAGCGGAGGGGGATTGAAAAGGCACTTGCTAGCGGCGGGCGAAGCCCAGTAAATAAAAATTCCATACCGCTTGCACCGTGCCTTTTCAAGCACACGCAGCGGAAGCCCGTTTTTGTAAATGACAACTGCATGTTAAATGCACTCGCATGTTATTATGGAGGAAATGATGAAGAAAGCACTTTGTTTGACAGCTTTATTATTATGCGCCTGCGGTC
>DFDV01000100.1 GCA_002369025.1 Treponema sp. UBA3819
GATGAAGAACTGGCTGACATCATAAAGTTCCAGCACGGTTATAATGCTGCCGCAAAATTCATCACTGTAATCGATGGCATGCTGGACACCATAATCAACAGACTTGGCGTATAATACAAATAGGAGGCGAATCAAATGCGCAGAATATCGAGTCAGATGAATAATACAAATACTCAGTATCATCTTCGTCAGCAGGAAAGCCGTCTGAACCGTGTTACCAACCAGATGGGCACTCAGCAGCGTATCCTGAATCTGCGTGATGATCCGATTTCTGCAGGTCACCTGGTAAAATATCAGTCTTATCTTACCCGCGTGAACAATTTTGAAAAAAATGCCGCTACACTTCGTGACCAGTTTCAGTATCGCGAAGGCTATATGACAAATTCTCTGGAAATCATGCAGAAGGTTCGTGAACTGGCAATTTCTGGTGCACACGGTACATACACAAAAGATGATTTGAACAATATGGCTGTAGAAGTGAATGAACTTCTGGGAGAACTTATTCAGAATGCAAATGCTACAGGACCGGACGGTTCTTCAATTTTTGCAGGAACAAACACCCACATGAGGGCATTTGACATTGACATGGGAGCAGTAGAAGGTTCTTCAGTTCCGCTGATTGCAAATGTACGCTATAACGGCACGATTGATTCAAACAAAGTTGAACTTGACGAAAACAAGTACATAACCGTAGAAAATGCCGGAAACAGAACTTTCTGGGCGGAAAATCAGCGTCTTTTTGGCGGGCGCGATGCAACCGGCTGGCAGGCGACTCAGGACTCAACCATTTCTGTAGACGGACAGCTGATTCGGGTGGAGACGGGAGACAATGTGTATTCCCTTATCGCTAAAATCAATGACTCCGGGGCAGCGGTAAAGGCAGGACTTGATCCCGTAACCCGTGGCCTGAATCTGGGTACAACGGATGCCCGCCAGCTCTGGCTAGAAGATGTGTCCGGCAGTGCCCTCAATGAACTGGGAATCATCAAGGATTCCAGCCAGAAACCGCCTTATAACCTTGGAGACAGCGTACGCGTTTCCGGCGGCAGTCTCTTTGACAGTGTCATCGCCCTGCGTGATGCAATGCTTAAAGGTGACCATGAGGCAATTGGCGGCCGTGTGCTTGCAAGCCTGGACAGCGGTATCAGCACTTTGACGGCCCGCGTGGCAAAAAGCGGTTCAGAATACGAGCGTGTAGAAAACGACATGATTCGTTCTTCTGCCGTTGCACTTAACGTGACTAATCATATTTCACGGGAAGGTGATTTGGATTTAACCAAAGCGATTACGGATGAAAAGATGCTTGAACTTACACAACAGGCAACTCTTTCCAATGCCGGAAAGATGTATTCATCAACGCTTTTGGACTACATGAGGTAATAGGACATGGAAGTACAGACAAAAACGATGGGCCTTGTAAAGGTGGACGAATCCCGCCTGCTGAATTTTCCAAAAGGATTATTCGGTTTTGAGGATTATCACAAATATGCACTGATTGAAGCGGAATATGAACCCTTCTTCTGGCTGCAGTCACTTGATGAAAAAGGGCTGGCATTCCTTCTGGTGGATCCCTTTATCATCGTCAATGATTATGAACTGGATATCGATGACAAGATGCTCAGCGATATTGGCATTACATCTCCGGCTGACGTATATGTCTGGTCGGTTGTTACTGTACCGGCTGATGGTGGTCCCGTTACGGCGAATCTGCAGGGTCCTCTTGTGGTGAACCGTAAAACTCAGACCGCCCTTCAGGTTATTCTTTCGGATTCCAAGTGGACGACAAAGCATAACATTATCAAAGCCTTGCAGGCACGGGGTAAATAATGCTCATATTGTCCAGAAAAGTAGACGAAAAGATTAAAATTGGTACGGATATCACGCTTACCATAATTGAAATTCACGGTGACCAGGTGAAAATTGGTGTTGAAGCACCAAAGAATGTAAAAGTCTTCCGCCTGGAAGTCTATGATTCCATTCAGGAACAGAACCGTGAAGCTGCGGCAGGAAGTGCAACGCTTGAGGCGCTGTCAAAACTGCTGGGAGCAAAAGACTAGAAGACGCGGGGTGGAGAGAAGAATTTATTTTCTCTCCAGTGCGATTTCCGCTTCGCTTTTTCTCATGTATTCAGGCCCGTCATAATCTTCAAGAGGGGCCTCTTTTTTTGCAATTTTTTCTTCTGCAAGGGAAAAGAGTGCATCTGTTGCGGGAAGCTGAAACTTAAAGCAGCGTATATCAAGAGTCGGGGCCAAAGAGCGGAGCATTTCTGCAAATACATCAGCATTCTGTCCAACAATCAGCACGCTTTCTTCTGCATCCAGATTTTTCAGAACTTCCTCTGTATTTGTATCTTTTGGTTCCATGCATTCTTTTCCGCCGCGATAGATGGCCGCAAAGAACTGATCTTTTTTTGCATCAATGACAGAAACAACCGCACCGCCAAAGTCAGCATAAGGATAGGCGTAAGCGTCCATTGTCGGAATGCCGTAGAGGGGAATGTTGTGGCTGAGGCTAAGGGCTTTGAGGGCAGAAAATCCCAGACGGAGTCCGGTAAAAGTTCCCGGTCCCTTGCTGATTGCCGTGTAGTCTAAATCGGCAGGAGAAAGACCTGTTTCCTGCAGGACAAAATCTATTGCCGGAAGGATTTTTTCAGACTGCTTCATGGAGATGTCCAGAGAGAGGGTAGCCTTGTCGTCATCATTTTTTGCCGCTATAACCATACAGGTTGCGGCAGAATCTATTGCCAGTGCTTTCATTACAGTTCTCCGTACTTCCAGTTTTCAAGGCTAATGGTGCGGCTTCCGTCTTCTTTTGGCTCTAAGCGCAGAATGATTGTCTTTTTGGGAAGTTCTTCCATTATTTTTTCGCTCCATTCAATCAGACAGACGCCCCGTCCGTAGAGCATGTCATCCACACCCAGGTTGATAAAATCTTCTCCGCCTTCAAGACGGTAAACATCCATGTGATAGAGGGGCATTTTGCCTTCGTATTCGCTGATGAGGCAGAATGTCGGGCTTGTGATGGTATCTTCAATACCAAGGGCGAGTGCTATTCCTTTTGTAATGGTTGTTTTTCCCGCTCCCAGAGTGCCCTGAAGCGCAATTACATCGCCTTTTTGCAGTTTAGAACCGATTTTTTTTCCTAAAGCGATGGTTTCTTCTTCTGAATGGGTGATGAGTGTCACGGCAATGCGCCTTGTTTTTCCATTTCCAAAATGTAGGTCTTTAAGCCAGTCATAATGGGAAGCATGGGATAATTGATGTCTACTTCTTTTGCTATGTCTATATCAAGTTCCTTGGTTCCAAGGGGACTTGTTTCAATGACAAAGGAAACAGGTACCTGTACAGTTTTTGAGACGATTTCCATGACGGCAATTGCGGTATAGTTCTTTCTGTAGTAAAGTCCGAAATCTTCTCGTTTTACAGACTGTAATTCTAGTACCTTCATTATTTAATAGAATACCTTATAAATGCTTGTCCCGTCAAGAGTTTTGTTCCGGCCTTTCCGTCAATCCGCATATCCGACGGCAACGGACTGGATGCGGTTTACAACATCCGCTTCAATTTTGACGAACTTAATGTGCAGGATAAAGTTTCCGTCTTCGCGTTTTGTTGTTCGCAAAATTGTTCCGATTGCCGAATCCTCGTCTTTTGTGTTGAGTTTGCCGCTGATATAGATAAACTGCTCTGCCTTTATAGGAATGGTTGTTACAAGACGACATCCGCCCGCAGATACGTCCAAAAGCAGGCCTTTGTGCATGTTTTGAGAAGGTTTGTAGACAGTCTTGTTTTCCTTTCCTTCCTGTACCGTAGATGTGGCAACAGATGAAAAAGCACATGCCTCATGCATTTCAATTCGTTCTACCTGACGGCGCTGCAGGGGTGTAATCTGTTCTGAGTGCATGATGACCATCTGCTCTTCATTACGGCCGTTTTTCTGATAGCGGACGACACGGGTTTCCATCTGATATGGGGCGCCTGATGACGCTTCAAAAATAAGTGAAATCTTTGAAAGCGGGGCGGGACAGTGATTGCGTTCGATTATGTTTTGAGGCAGATTCAGAATAAGGGCATCCGGAGTGCGCTCTGTATAGACCATGCGGTAGTGTACGCCCTGGGAGGCCGTGTAGGTCATTTTTGTTCCTATGTCTATTTTGCGTGAAGAAGTCATTTCTTCAGGGGGTGTGTAGGCGCGGATGAGTTTTGTGCGGAGGCCAAAGAGGGCGGTTTTTGCCTTTTCATTTGCTTCGACACAGAGTTTTAAGAATAAGGCCTTTAGAATTTCGTTGATGTAAGAAAGATCCTGCACGGCGTACAAAATGTTTGGCGTGGGATTTTCCTTACAGAGCCGGGAAAAAATGGCATGTTCTTCTTTTGAAAGATGAGAGTATCTGCTGATTTCGTTGATGTCGGAATTGCTGGTGGGCCGGCGGCGTTTTTTTTCAAGATACTGGGGCGACCGGTGGTAATTGCTGATTAGTTTTGAAATTACATAAACAATTGAAAGAAATGTAATAACACCCAGAATGAGGGCAATGACGAGGAAAATATTCAACTGACTCCGGGCAAGTACCGGTGAACCGCTTCCGCCACCCACTATTTGTCTCCTTCTACTGCATCTGCAATGGCATTCAGACGCGGACTGATTTCATATTCTGCAAGGTCACCGATGAGGACTGTGTCCTTGTCTTCCAGTGCCTGCTTAAAGTCTGTAAGAATTGGTGAAAAATCTGAGAAAAAGTCATTGATGTTTTTTCCGTCGATTTTTATGCTCTTGTAGAAGTCCGGAAAGAGGGAAGCAAGCGAAGACGTTTTGCAGAAAGAGTCTACCAGGTCAGCAAGTCGTGAAATGACGCTGCCTGCTTCCTTGTCTCTGCCGCTCTGCAACTGTACGGGAATTTCTTCCATACTGCCTGCAATCTCCCGGGCAACTTTTCCTTCAAAGGCAAAAGATTCTTTAAGTTCTTCCACGGAGATAACGGTCAGTTCCAGTTTTGTGCTGTCTGAAAGGGGAGTAGCGGCGGCAGAATCAAAAGCGTCTGCTTCGATTTTTGTGCCGTCCAGGGTGATGCTTATGGTTGTCGCATCATTTTTGGAGAATTCTTCCTCCAGTCCTTTAAGTACGTCGCCGACTGTCTTTTCGTTTTCTATGGTGATGTCTATATTGTTACCGTTTACTACTACTGTCATGTTTTGCCTGCCTATTGCTGTCTTCCACCGTTTACAAAGTTATTGATGGTGTTTGCCTGTCCCTGCAGATTGTTCAGAGTGCCTTCCATCTGACCGTATTTAGCCTTCAGTTCTGCTTCCTTGCGGTCAATCTGGGTTTCCAGCCTGCGGATATTAGCCTCTGAAGCCGTAATCTTCTGGGCAATACCCCGGTTTTTGTTGGCAATAATGCCGCCTGTAGAAACCCATGAACCAATCTGTTTGTCCAGTGCCACGCCTATGCCGGAATCCATAATCAGGTCTCCGTCTTTGTCGTAGCCGAAAATGTTTTTTATGTCCTCCAGATTGCTTTCTAGCGAGGAGTCCAGTTTCTTTTCGTCAATTTCAAGATATCCGCGCAGCTGACTTGCTGTATAGCCGCTTCCTCCTCCTGTGGCACGGGTAGAAATGCCAATCTGGGAAAGCATGGTTATGGGAGCATTTTCAGCCCAGTTGTAGTTTGCCGCTACAATGGACTGCATCTGGGTTTTATTCTGTGTGAGTGAGTAATCGCTCTGGAACATTCCCAGTCTTTTACCCGCTTCTTCAGCTTCTTCCGGTGAAAGGTAATCCAGTTCGCTGATAATTTCCGGCTTGTTGGTACTCAGAATATTCATCTCGGCAATTACCTGATTATAGGTGCCGACAAATTGAATGAGGGCATTTTTTGCCGCTTCCTTGTCCGCTGCAATGTCGATGGTTTCTGTCTTTTCAGTCGGATTGTGGATGTTGAGCGTAACATGAGGAACAACATCGTCAATTGTATTGGTGGGGCGGGTAATGGTAATGCCCTCGTATTTAATCTGTGCGTCTCCCGCTCTGCTTGCGGCATGAACCGGCTGATAGCCCAGATTCTTTTTTTCATCAAAGGCAGTAAATGTGGAAATATTGACCTGAGTGCCTGTGTTCCGGTTTCTCACGACTATGCTGTCAATATCGGGATAGTCTTTTACAGAAATGGAAACCAGCTTAGCATTTGTATTTGGATCCGGGGCAAGTCCCGAAACGTCAATTTTCTTCTCAGTGCCGTCTGTATTGTGTACATAAAAATCTGCAGCATCTATGACGGGGACCAGGGGTTCTGAGGGAACCGGTGGCAGATTCGTTTCGCTGGGATTGTTCTGTATGGTTATTTCCTCGTAGGATGCAATGCCCGCATCAGGAAGTTCCGGTCGGGAAAAAAGCCTTTCGTTGATTTCTTCGGTAATGTCTGTTACTTCTTCTGTGGAAAATGTAAATTCAATGCGTTCTGAGTCATTTGCCGCAATGTTTTCGGTAACGGGAATGGAAAAGCCTGTGCGGGGAGGAAGGGTGATAAGCCCCTGGTCAAGCGTAATGTCGTCTGCAAGCATGGGAGGAAGGCCTGTTTGTTCAACTTCAGGCAGCAGGCTTTCTTCCGGCGGATTGCTGAATTCTCCGCTGTCTGTACCGAATTCCGTGAGTTCGGCTTTAGTTTTTTCTATAATTCCATTTGAAAGTGCATAGGAAAGGGCGGCGTCTTTAAAAATAAGGTTGTTTTCGTCGCCAGTTTTGAGTGATTCTATTAAAAGTGACTGTTTGTTGCCGCTTACGCCTACCAGTGAGGCTTTTACTACATTGTTGCCGCGGCGGTTTAATGATGTAATGAAGTCTGTAATTTTGCCGCCCTTCCAGTTAAAGGAAACGGACTTTTCGCCAACCTGAAATGTATAGGTTCCCTGGGGAACGGTGGCGTTCTTTTCCAGTTCTTTTGATATAAAACGGTCTGTTGAAGCCGGTTTGATAACGTCTATTTTGATTTGTCCGAATGCTGCTTCACGACCTGCTTCCGCAGTTACGGCGTTTTCATTTGATGATGAGGCGAGTTTATTATTGAATGGATTATCGTAAGAATAAAGAGCCTTGGTGCTCTCCCGAAGTTCAGACATCTTCTGATTAACTCCCCGCCAAGCACTTTGCTGCTCTTTATACCTGTCGAGTGCCTCCTGCTCCCGAGTGAGAGGAATCCGCTCTTTTTTTATCAGCGCATCAATATAGTCATTTGTCTTATATTTATTGCTGATGCCAGGTATGTTGATTTCTGCCATAGTATTTCCACAACTAAAAGAAATTGGTGCAAAATCTTCCTGCTACTGGTAATCTGCCGACTAAATCATTTCGTCGAACAAAACTCCAATTGTTTTTCTGATTCTGGCCTTTAACTTCTGTATATCAGTTGACGGAATCTCCTTGATAACCTGATCGGTAGAAGGATCTACTATTCTTACTATCACTTGGTTCAGTTCCTGGTTAACGTTAAACTGAACTTTGCGACCCATTACTACATCCGAAAGTTTTTGAAGCTGCCGGACGTCTTCTTTGACCTGGGCAATATTGTTGGTAATGTTCTGAACCACTTGCGCTGCATCTGCCATGGGAACCTGAGCCTGCTGAACAGGCGCGGACTGCACCTTGTAAGCATTCGCAGCGGAGATACGGCCATCCATTGCCACATTTTGCCCGATTGAATTTACATTCATAGGGCTCTCCTCCTGGAATGAAAGGGGAGTGGGGGCGCACCCATTCCCCTTACGCATTGTTTTTGTCGAAAAGACGACATCCAGTAATCTCTTGGCAAAAAATGCGGTTTAATTGGTTTTATCCCAGAAATTATCTCATCAGAGCGAGAACGTTCTGAGACTGGCTGTTTGCCTGAGCCAACATTGCAGTACCAGACTGTGTAAGAATCTGGTTCTTTGTGTATTCAACCATTTCAGAAGCCATATCTGCATCGCGGATGCGGGATTCAGCAGCCTGAAGGTTTTCGGCAGCAACTCCTACGCCCTGTGCAGCCGTTTCGAAGCGATTCTGATATGCACCCAAGTCTGCGCGCTGCTTTGACACTGTCATAAGAGCGTTATCGACTGTTGCAATCGCTGCGTTTGCGGCATCCGGTGTAGCGATGCCAATCTGCTCGTCATTACCCTGTGCACCTTTCAGTCCAAGAGCCTGAGCAGTCATTGTGCCGATATATACACGTGCATTCTGGTCAACGTTAGCACCAATCTGGAACTGCATTACGCGTCCAGCAGCAGATTCCTGTGCGAAAGCGCCAGTAAGCATATTCATACCGTTGAACTGAGCCTGTGAAGCGATGCGATCGACTTCTGAAACAAGCTGAGATACTTCAACCTGAATCTGCATACGGTCTTCGTCAGAATAAATGCCGTTAGCTGACTGAACTGCGAGTTCGCGGATGCGCTGGAGGATATCCTGAGTTTCCTGCAAATAGCCTTCAGTTGACTGAATGAAAGAAACACCATTCTGAATGTTTCTGTTAGCCTGATTCAGTCCGCGGATCTGGCTGCGCATCTTTTCAGATACTGCCAATCCAGAAGCGTCGTCGCCAGCTTTGTTGATGCGCTGACCTGAGCTGAGTTTCTCGATGTTACCCATCAGCTGGCTGTCGCTGACACCCAGTGTGCGGTTAGCATACAAAGAACTCATGTTGTGATTAATAATCATAATTGTGCCCTCCATGATTATAAAAATACAGCTTCATGCTGTACCTCCTGTTCTGTGCGGGCTGCCAGCGGTTTTTGCGCCCCCGCGAGCAGTTTTAGCCCCTTACAACAGGAACCGTTATTCGTTTCAAACCCAAATTGAACGAACAACTGTCTCCGTCGTCACAGAACCATGAATGGCAATTTTCAAAGAACATATGGTGCCGCTAAAATGGCACCGAAAATGGCGGAAGGGCAGGGTTTTTCCTACACTTCCACCACTATTCTAGCACACTATCTCAGCAATGACAAGACATTTTGTGACTGAGAGTTCGCCTGAGCGAGCATCGCAGTGCCTGCCTGTGTGAGAACCTGATTCTTGGTGAATTCGACCATCTGTGCGGCCATGTCAGTGTCGCGGATGCGGCTTTCTGATGCCTGCAGATTTTCTGCGGAAACGTCCAGTCCTTTGACTGCGTATTCCATTCTGTTCTGGTAACCACCAAGGTCGGCGCGCTGTTTGTTGATTTTCTTGAGGCCTTCGTCAATCATTCCGATGGCTTTGTTTGCTGACTCCGGGTCTCCGATTGTCATGCCTTCTTCATTCTGCATTGAGCGAATTCCGAGAGCCTGAGCGGTCATAGTGCCGATGAATACCTGCATACGCTGGTCCATGTTAGCGCCGATGTGGAACCACATTGAGCCGGTGACTGAGTTTTCGCCAGTTGTCTGTGCAAAGCGACCGGTAAGCATGTTCAAGCCGTTGAACTGAGCCTGTGAAGCGATGCGGTCAACTTCTGAAACGAGCTGGCTTACTTCCACCTGAATCTGCATGCGGTCTTCGTCGGTATAGATGCCGTTAGAAGCTTGCACTGCGAGTTCGCGAATACGCTGCATGATGTCGGTTGTTTCCTGCAGATAGCCTTCTGTTACCTGAATGAAACTGATACCGTCCTGTGCGTTGCGGGATGCTCTGTTCAAACCACGAATCTGTGAGCGCATTTTTTCAGATACAGCAAGACCTGATGCGTCATCGCCTGCGCGGTTGATAGACATTCCTGATGAAAGCTTTTCCATGTCTTTTGAAAGACTCATGTTGGTGACTCCGAGCTGACGGCTGGAGTACAGTGCGGACATGTTGTGATTGATAACCATAGTATTTTCCTCCGTGGAACTATGTATGTAACTCGACAAATCCTTTTGTCGAGGGGTGTAAAAGGAAACTTCTGCATTACAAGGCTACATCCATTTCCTTTTACGTTGATTAACCTGACGAGCATACTTCAACGAAGTTTCGCTGGTCATGGCTCATCACTTATATTGTCGGAGGAACTTAACAGAAACTTTAGAAAAAAAATAAAAAAAATTGATTTTTTTTATTTTGATGAAGAACTTATTGCAGTTCTCCCTTTTGTCTGAGTTCGTCAATGATTGCGGCGATTCCCCGGGCTGCTTTTCCCCTGTGTGAAATGCGGTTCTTCTCTTCGGCGGAGATTTCTGCGGCTGTTTTACCGTATTCGGGGAGGAAGACGATGGGGTCGTAGCCGAAGCCGCCTGTACCCGCTGCGTCTTCTATGTGTGCGATGAGTTTTCCGTGAAAGTATTCTTCACAGGAATAAAATTTGAGCGCGTCAGTGACTAAGACCATGGCACAGGTGTAGTGGCAGCTCCTGTCTGCGCTTCCTGTGGCGTTTACCTGCTCAATCAGCAGACGGTTCTGTTCTTCCTGGGGAATTTTCCGTCCGTCGTTGTAGCCTTTGGGATGTTTTGCGCCTGCGTAGCGGGAAGTGTAGATGCCCGGGGCTCCGTTAAGACAGTCTACACAGAGACCTGAATCGTCAGCGATGACCGGTGCATGCACGATATCCCAGAGGGCACGGGCTTTTATGAGGGAATTTTCGACAAATGAGTCTCCCGTTTCGTCCGGGTCAAAATCATCTATATCTTCATCTGCAGGAATGACAATCTCGTAGTCGGGGAGAATCTCCTGCATTTCTTTCTGTTTGTGTTTGTTTGAGGTTGCTAAATACAGTTTCATGCCGTCATCATACTCCAAAAAGTGCTTTTTCGTCTATTGCTCTGTCTTTTCGTCAATTGTCTCTACTTCATTTTTGTTTTCGTCCTGGGACTGCCGGTAAATGTTGGGCCGGCGTTTTCTGAGATGTTCTATATAAAAACAGACCTGCCTTGCTTTCATCCCCAGTTCCTTTGCAATTTCTGCATTGGAAGGGGCAAGCACAAAGCGGTGACTCAGCATTCTGTTCTGCCTGACCCATCGTTCCGTCTGCAGCCGGTACTTTTTTTCTACGTTTTCAAAAGAAGATGTGCCTTTGCGCAGTTTGTTTAATTCGATGCAGTATTTACGGTGATAGTAAAAGGCATTGTCCCTCCTGCGGATGGCTTCGTCCCGGCGGGAAAGTTTGTGCTCGCTTTTTTCCTTCATTTTTTCGATTTTCTCAAAGATTTTTTCCTTTCTGATGCCGGTGAATCTGCTTACTGACTCAATCAGTTGTTCGTCAATGTCATAGCAGGATTTGAGGGCAAGGATAAGGGCGGCTTTTTCCGCAATCTGACGTTCTTTTCTCTTCCAGCCGTCCCGAATGTTTATTTCAGGTTCGGCACAGAGGGTGTCTTCAATATTGTCGTATTCATATTGAGCGGCTTCGTACATTTCGCAATAGTGTTTATGTGTAGTGGTTTCATGAATTTTGTGATTCTTTTCAAGGCGGAACCAGGATTTGTAGGTGTTTTTGACCAGTCCCCATACGTATGTCCTGAAGCGGGTTTTTTGTGCATCGTAATCGTCAAAGATGCCTTCCAGCCGTTGTCTGAGGTAGATAAGATATTCACTTTTTTTGTCACCCTTCAGGGGAAGACCATACTTTCCCGGATACAGATACATGTCTTCCCAAATGAGGTTTGCAGCCTCCTTCCGTGTCATTTTTCCCTCTGAAACGAGCAGGGGAATTGTTTCGATGTTTGTATGCATATAAGCCTCCAGAAAGCCCTTATGCAAGAAGCGTGCCAATTTTTTTAGGGTAAAAAACAGGGCTTTTTCGCCTTTTTTGACAGGCTTTCTGGCAGTTTCAAACAAAATCTTGCAAAATCCTGCAATGACCTGTCAATTTCTGGCAAAATCTTGCAGAAACTGACAAAAGTCCTGCTGAATCTGGCAAAAAATCATAAAATCTGGCGGAAAAAGCTTACTTTTCTGGCATTTTCTTGCAAAATCAAACATTTTCTGGCAAAAATCATGCGAAATTGTGCAGAATCCTGCGGAATCATTCAAAAATCAATCACTTTCTGTAAAAATCATGCAAAATCTTGTGAACGTTTTTCTCTGGATGCTTGTGGCGTTGTTATGGGGGGGCATGGCATGCTTTTGTCATGTATCTGGTCTGGTTGGTGCAAAAGAGCGGCTTCATATCGGGGCGGGCTCATTGTAAAGAAAGGTCAATTTTGCTATACTGAATCTATGATAGTTATGAAATTCGGTGGCTCATCTGTCGCCAATGCGGAAAGAATCCGCCATGTTGCTTCCATAATTCAGGCATATAAGGAAGATCGTCCTGTAGTCGTTTTGAGTGCAATGGGCGATACTACTGACCATCTTCTTGATGCAGCAGATATGGCTGTAAAGGGAACTGTTGATATTGCAAAAGTTGAAAAACTGCATTTAGATACGGCAAAGGAACTGGATGTTGATGTTCCCGCAATAAAGGAACTCCTTGAAGAACTTAAATTCCTTCTTACGGGTATTTCCATGCTGCATGAGCTTACAAAAAGAACGAGGGACTATCTTGTTTCTTTTGGCGAAAGAATGAGCGTGCGCATGATGACCGCCTATCTGCAGAAGCAGGGAACAGGGGCAAAATTCTATGATGCATGGGACATCGGTATGGTGTCTGATTCAAACTATATGTCCGCCGAACTGCTTGACGAAGTATGGGATAATATTCCCCGTGCACTGGGCGACTACAAAGACGGCAAACAGAAAGAGATTCCCATTGTAACGGGCTTTATTGCAAAAGATAAGAACGGCATTATCACAACACTTGGACGTGGCGGTTCAGATTTGTCTGCTACGATGATCGGTGCGGCGATGAAGGCTGACGAAATCCAGACCTGGAAAGATGTTGACGGAATTCTTACCACAGATCCCCGCATTGTAAAGGAAGCCCACACGGTTCCCGAAGTTACTTACGAAGAAGCTCAGGAACTTGCAATGTTTGGCGCTCAGGTTCTGCATCCCCGTTCAATGATTCCCTGCCGCAAGTCAGGTACCCCTGTCCGCGTAAAGAATTCATACAATATAAAGAGTGCAGGTTCCGTTATTGTTGAAAAACACTCCGGTGAAACTCCCCGTGTTACGGCAATTACCAGCGTAAAAAATGTTACGCTTATTGACATTCAGTCAAGCCGTATGCTGGGAGCGGCAGGCTTCCTTGCCCATATTTTCAATCAGTTCCTCAAATGGAATATTTCAATTGATGTGATTGCAACATCTGAAGTTTCAGTTTCCCTTACGGTTAGCTCAAAGTATGATCTTTCCGGTCTGCTTGAAGATCTTGAAAGGGTTGCAGAAGTCAAGGCTACAAGCGGAAAGGCAATCGTCACACTCATCTGTGATGCAAGCCATTCAAGTTCCATTCTGGAAGATGCCTTTACTGCCCTCAATAAGGAAAATATCAACGTTCAGATGATTTCTCAGGGTGCAAGCAAGGTAAATATTTCAATGCTTGTAGAAGAAAATCAGGTAAATGCTGTCGTGCAGATTCTGCACAAGGCTTTGTTTTAGCCGGCAGACAAAGGATTTAGGAGTAAGGAATGAAGATTGCACTTGTTGGATACGGAAAAATGGGCCACATGATTGAGGCCTGTGCAAAAGCCATGGGACATGAAGTTGTTGCAACAATTGATGTGGCGGCAAAAGACGCTACAAATCTTGTTCCCGCAGGAGACGGAAATGCTCTTGCTCAGGCTGTAAAAAAAAGCGGGGCAGAGGGGGTTATTGAATTTTCACATCCTTCTGCCGTCATTGGAAATCTGCATGCCCTTATTCCTTTAGGAATTCCTGTGGTCTGCGGAACAACCGGCTGGGCAAAATCTGAAGATGAAATTGCAAAACTTTGTGCTTCATCAAAGGGAACCTGCATGCGTTCTTCAAATTTCTCAATCGGCGTAAATATGTTCTATAAAATTGTGGAAGAAGCGGCAAAGATAATGGCAGAGTATTCTGAATATGATGTTGCCGTTTGGGAAGCCCATCACAATCAGAAGGCAGATTCCCCCAGTGGAACCGCCCTTGAAGTTGCCCGCCGCGTCATGCTGGGAAACAAGACAAAAACAGAGATGGTTTTTGATGCCTTCCATGAGCGTCCAAAGGCAAATGAACTGCATGTTTCTTCAACCCGTGTAGGATTTGTGCCGGGAACTCATACTGTTTTCTTTGATTCTCCTGCAGATGAGATTGAACTTACCCACAGGGCACGCAGCCGTGAAGGTTTTGCCCGGGGAAGTGTTGTGGCTTTGGAAAAACTGGCTGCAAAGTTGTCCTGTGGTGAGCTTACTGAGGGAAAACTTTATGGCATGGGAGATTTGTTCTAAAATGAAGACAATTCTTGTTTCAGGTATTACGCTAGCAGTTTTACTTTGTATTATTTCTTGTACGAAAAAGGTGGATGAAGTGTCAGTCGAGTCACAGTCAATTGGAATGGAAACGATGATAAATGCCCGTGAATTAGGCGGATATACTTCGTCTGATGGTCGTAAGGTGCGTCGGGGACTGATTTTGCGTACTGCAAGGCCTTCCTCGGCAAGCGAAAATGACATCAGGCGGCTGACAGATGTATATCATCTGGCTACAATTGTAGACTTCCGCATGACCTCAGAGCGCATTGAAAATCCAAGCCCTGAGATTCCGGGTGTAAAGAATGTATGGCTCCGTATCATCGATGAAAAACTGCTGGAAGAACTGCATAAGATGGTAGAGGAAGTAAAAGGACCGCAGACTATGCCAAAAACTCCCCTGGAGAAAATTCAGCTTGCCTTTAGTTCCGGATTTGTAAGCGACCGCATGTACATCGATTTTGTTTCATCAGATCAGGGAAAGTCAGGTTATCAGGCCTTTTTTAAGGAACTGCTTTCATTGCCAGAAGGAAAGTCTCTGCTCTTTCACTGTACTCAGGGAAAAGACCGTACGGGAATTGCGGCCATGCTCATCCTTTCTGCCCTGGATGTAAGCGAAGATACAATTTTGCGCGACTATGAACTGACAAATGCATTTAATAAGGCGCTGATTGAAAAAGAAAAGCAGATGCTTGCAGGATTTGGTGTGACTGATGAAGCGGAAATGAATAAATATCTTTCCGTGATGGACCAGGTTAATGGCAAGTACATGGTGAATGTGCTTGACTACCTTAAGGATGAATATGGTTCGGTCAAGGGCTACATAAAGAATGCATTAAAGATTACAGACGAAGAAATAAATCAGCTGAAAGATAAGTTTCTTGAATAGAAAAGATGGCAGTGCCTTTTGACACTGCCTTTTACTTTGTCCGCCTGATTTTCATAAAAAGCTGTTCTTTTGTAAGGGTAGTCCAGACCGGGCGGCCGTGGGGGCAGTGGGGGTCCGGAAGGGCAAGGGCATCTTTTGCAAGCCGGGCGGCAGTTGCCTTGTCCAGTACATAACCGTCTTTTACCGCAGCCTTACATGCCGTCATCGCCGCAATTTTCCAAATGATTTCATTGACGCTCACCTGGGTCACTAAAAGGGCATCATGCAAATCCTGTTCCGTTCCCTTCCAGCGGACTGGTGCCGTAGAAAATTCAAAGCGACCTTCACCTGTTTTTTTCCCGTCAAAGCCCGCATCCGATAAGGCGGGAAGATTTTCTGAAAGCCAGGCATCTTCTTCCTCTGTGTCCGTTGTAATGACATAGGGAATCAAAAGAGGCTGTTTTTCTCCGCCCTTTGCAAGAATCTGGTCAAAAAGAATGCGCTCGTGGGCCGCGTGCTGGTCAATAAAATAGAGAGTATTGTCTTTTTCTACCAGAATAAAAGTGCCGAGTGTGTTTCCGATATAGGTAAAGCCGTCGGCATCTTTTTTTTCAGGCGTAAAAGAAGGTGCTGCAGAAAGACTGGCTTTTTCAGAAAAATCTTCAGCCTGCGTTGATTCTGCGGAAAGGGCTGTTTCTGCTGATAAAGCCGCCTCTGCAAGGAATTTTGAATGGGTAAAAGAAGAGAATGCCTTTTCTGTCGCAGGGGAGCGGTCATAGTCAAAAAAACGGGCGCGAAAGTCAGAGCTTTTTGAAGATGACTGGAATGAGTCAGATTGTTTTGAAGCCTGGCTTGTAAAGATGTCAGGCTTTTTTGCAGGCTCGGGGGAAAGAAGTTCTGGCTGGGCTGAATCCGCGACCAGAATTGACTCCATTTCCTGGCTACGGGAAGTTTTTATTCCATAGGAGCGGAAAAAAGAGCGGAGTGTAGAACTTACGCCGTGATGAAGTTCCGACGAGTCCTTAAAACGGACTTCTTTTTTTGCGGGATGAATGTTAAAGTCCACCAGAGCGGGATCCATCTCCACAAAAAGGGCTGCAATGGGATGAGTGCCGTTGGGAAAAAATCCCTGGCAGCCGTATTCAATAGCCTGTAAAAGAGAATATTCCTGAACGCGGCGGCCATTTACATAAATAAAAATCTGTTTCCTGTCATTGCGCCATACAGACGGCTCCCCAATGATGAGGCGGAATGACCAGGTGTCCCCGCCTGCCTTGACTTCAGAAAAAAGTGACGGATTTTCTTTCAGTTCCAGGGCAGCGGTAAAACGGTCAGCGGCAGATACACCGCGGGGCAGATCGTAGCGGATTTGTCCGTCTATGGTGAGGCGGAAAGTAATGTCGGTGCGGGGAAGGGCTTTTTCTACAAAAATTTCCCGGCACATCATCGTTTCGCTTGCAGGGCGTTTCAAAAACTGGCGGCGGGCTGGAAAATTTTCAAAAAGCCCTTCACTCATAACGATGGTGCCCTGTCCGTTCTGTACCGGGGGAATAGTTTCAATGATATGGTCTTCCGTGATGGAGGCCCGCATTTTTTTTGTGCCGCTCATGATGGTAAGCCTGCTCACGGCGGCAACTGAGGCTAAGGCTTCTCCGCGAAAGCCCAGAGTTGTAAGGTTGAGAAGATCTTCTGCCTGACTGATTTTGCTGGTGGCATGGGGACGGGCACAGGCTGACAAATCTTCCTCTGTCATGCCGCTTCCGTTGTCTGAAATGCGGATTTTTTCTATGCCGCCGCCTGCAATTTCTACGCTGATTTCATTTGCGCCAGAGTCCACGGCATTGTCCATGAATTCCCGGACGATGGCACAGGGGCGGTCTATTACTTCACCTGCGGCAATTTTTCGCGCAACTTCTGTGCTAAGCTGACGGACAGGGCGGCGGACAGGAGACTGAATCTGCTGACCGGCGGAGGATTGACTATCCATTCTGGCGCAGGCCTTCTGCTGGAGCTCCCGCACTGCCTGTTCCTGCATCCGCAGCAGTAAATAAATCAAGTTCGGGAGTATCTGCTGAGTTTGGAACAGGCTGGTTCATCAGAATCTGGATTTTTCCTTCGATTTTTTCGATATCTTTTTCCAGCGTTTTGGCCAGTTTGATACCTTCTTCAAAATCCTTGAGGGCGTCTTCCAGAGAAATGTCCGTACGTTTTATATCGTTTGTAAGCTCTTCAAGCTTTGCCAGATTAGACTCAAAATCTTTCATGCCCTCAGTTTAGCATGTTTTGCTCCTTTTTGTCAGCATATTGAGGGCAGGGGAATGATTTTTGTGGCAGCCTGTTTTTAGATTCCTTCTGCGTAAGTGACCCGCTTTTCAAATTTAAATGCGTCAAGGAATTTTTGTGCCCTCTCCGTTTTTGGATTGGTAAAGAATTCCTCGGGTCTTGCTTCTTCTACGATAACGCCTTCGTCAATAAAAACGATTCTGTCAGCAACGGCACGGGCAAATTCCAGCTGGTGGGTCACAATCAGCATGGTGCGGCCTTCTTTTGCCAGATTCATCATTACATCAAGAACTTCCCTAACCATCTCGGGGTCAAGGGCAGCCGTGACTTCATCAAACAAAAGGACTTCCGGGTTCATGCAGAGGGCGCGGACGATTGCTACACGCTGCTTCTGTCCGCCAGAAAGTTCCCGGGGATAGGCGTTTTTTTTGTCAAGCAGACCGACTCTGGCAAGAAGTTTTTCAGCTTGAGCCGTTACTTCAGCCTTGTCACGCTTTTGTGCCTTTAGTGGTCCCAGTAAAATGTTTTTGAGGACGGTCATGTTGGGAAATAAATCGTAGCTCTGGAAAACCATGCCAACCTTCTGGCGAATTTTGTGCATATCATTCTTGCGGTTGGAAATTACTTCATCATCTAGCAGAATTTCTCCGCCCTGAATGCTTTCCAGACCATTGATGCAGCGGAGCAGGGTTGATTTTCCGCAGCCGGAAGGACCTAAAATCACCACGACTTCGCCTTTTTCGACATTGAGGGAAACGCCTTTTAAGATTGTGTGTTCAGTTCTGTAAGATTTTACAAGATTTGTTATTTTCAAAAGTGCCATACTTTTCTCCCATAAAAAGTCAACGAGCAGTCGACTTTCTAAGTTATATATTTACAGCAGACAGAACTTGAGCTGTTAGAGACAAAGGTTTGTATATTCCCTTCATTTTTTCAGCATCAAAATCTGTTTTGTAGCTGAGCAACGCCCAGACAATT
>DFDV01000041.1 GCA_002369025.1 Treponema sp. UBA3819
ATAGTCATAAGTTCATACTTTCTCATAGGTAGGTAATCTCCTTATGGTCAAATGGAAGCCGCATACGCAGCCTCAAGGGGTTAGAAACATAGTACAAAATTGCACCCGATTGGTCAATATAAACTTCACATAATCTCTTGCCGATAAACGAAGGAAAGGATATTATAATAGTACAAATGATAAAGAAACTGGTTTTTTTACTGATAGTAACATATACAATACTTCCCCTTTCTGCAAAAAATGAAGCAAAAACTGATTTGCACGACTTTGTCTTTTACGGCCGCACAGAACTGTCTCCGAAAGAAAAGGCCTTAAAAGAAAAGCAGGAAAAAGAAGAAGCTAAAAAAGCTGAAAAACAGAAAAAGGAAGAAAAGAAAAAGGCTGAAAAGGCAAAAACAACGCAGCCTTCTGCGGAAGTCCCGGCTCCCGCTCCTGCAAAAAAGCCCGCCTATGAAAAAGGTGAACTTCCGGCAGTTGCCTTCATAAAACCCAGAGAAGGAACTCCCGTCAGACAGCCCGTTATCCTGCCTATTCCGCCTATTGAACCATACAAATCCCTCTATCTGCTTGATTATGCCGAGCTGGAAAGCGAAGCCGATGCCGTTCCGGAAAGTGCATTCAATCCAAATGCCGGCCGCTACCAGTTCATTGCAAATGCCGACCGCCGTGACAGCGAAGGCAGAACTCTGCTCATGAAAGCGGCAAGATCCGGCAACATCAGCATGATAGAAAACCTGATCTATTCCGAAGCAGATGTAAACGCCGCAGACAATGACGGCTGGACTGCACTGATGTTCGCGGCACGTTTTCAGAACAATCCCAAAACAATTGAACTGCTGCTTAACGCAGGGGCTTCAATGAGTGAAGAAAACAATTACGGTATCACGGCTCTTTTGCTTGCCGCAGGTTTTTCACACAATACAGAAGTAATTTCCAGCCTCCTGGATCGGCGTTCAGTGGCAGAAAAGGAAGTACTTGCCGCCTTTATCTATGCAGTAATAAATCAGGCTCCCCAGGAAACCCTCCAGCTCTTTCTTGAAAAAGGTATTGCAATCAACGCTCCCTATGAAGGAAAGACTCCGCTCATGTACGCCGCAGAAACAAATACTGACACAAAGACTCTGGCATGGCTTCTGGACAATGGAGCCAGAATCCGCTACAAAACATCAGGCGGACAGACGGCATTTGATTACGCAAGGGCAAACAAAAGCCTTCCCAGAGACAAAACCTTCTGGGCCCTCAATACAGCCGGAGGAATTCGATGAGAATTACAGGCGGTGCACTCACTGGAAGAATCATAAAATGTCCTGACGGCGTAATCCGCCCTGCAATGGACAGAATGCGGGAATCAGTTTTTGCCATTTTAGGTGATTTGAGCGGAAAAAGCTGGCTGGATATGTTCTCCGGCAGCGGAACTGTTGCCATTGAAGCCGTATCCCGTGGCGCTACATCAGTTCAGCTCTGTGAAAAAGATAAAATCAAAATCGGAACCATTCTGGATAATGTCTCCATAACGGAAAAAGAAATGGGCGTAAAAATCGGCTGTCATTTTATGGCAACGGAACTTTTTCTTAAACGCTGCAAGGACACGTTTGACTATATCTTTTTTGACCCGCCCTTTCCCTACAAATTCCGCCTTGATCTGCTTAAAACCGTAGATAAAAGAAATCTTCTCAAGGATGGAGGAACTGTACTAATCCACTATCCGGAAGAAGATGCATTACCGGAAAGAGTCGGAAATCTTGTGCTTACGGACAAGAGAATTTACGGCCGTTCCATTGTCAATTTTTATAAAAAGATGGATTAAAAGACCCTTTTTCTAACTTGACAATTCTTAAAACTATGATAACATAATAGTACACTTAATAATAAGGTAAAAATGTGGATACTAATGAATTCAAAAAAGTGGTAAAAGACCGCGAAATTCCAAACGGATTCATAAAGGTAACCGACAAGCCAATCGGAGCACTAAGCTCAGAACAGAAAGCCGTCTTGAACCGGAAAGGAAACGTTCTCTTCAATGAAGGAAAAATTGACGAAGCGTGCCGCATTTTCATCACGACTGGGTATTCAGATGGATTGACTCGCATCGGCGACGTCTGCAGCAAAAAAAATGAAAGTCTGACTGCGCTGAAATTTTATATTTTGGCCAACAATGCCAGAAAGACGGAGCCGATATACGACAAATTGTCGAAAATCGTTTCTCTTCTGCTAAAAGGATGACAACAACAAGATGAGGTAAAAAATGAGTGACGAATTAATGAAAGAAATTGACTTTCCCCAGCCGGAGATGATGCCGGAAGAAAACAACAAGCAGCCGAATGAAATTTCAGAACTTTCAAAACAGGGGTATCAACTCTTAAAGGAAAACCGCATTCAGGAAGCAAAAGACGCTTTCAATAAGATTCTCGACCTTGAAGAAAACAACAACTATGCCCTCGTGGGACTTGGTGACAGCGAACGCAAGCAGAACCATTTTAAGGAGGCAATCACCTACTACTCAAAGTGCCTCTCCTTTCACCCCAGCAACAATTACGCCCTCTTTGGTCTGGCAGACTGCTACAAGGCACTGAACCAGTACAACAAGGCCATTGACATTTGGGAACAGTATCTGGTTCATGATGACCGCAACATTACCGTGCTCACCCGCGTGGCAGACGCATACCGTAAAATCCGCGACTTCAAAAAGTCAAAGACCCTTTACCTTAAAGTTCTGGACATGGAAGGAAACAATGCCTACGCCCTCATCGGTCTGGGACACTTGCACTATGACTTTAAGGAATATAAGGATGCGCTCTACTACTGGACAAAGATGCTGGAACTGAACGAAAAGGCCGTGGACATCCGTGTGCTTACATCAATCGGAAACTGCCACCGCAAACTCAAGACTTTTGATAAGGGTGTATACTATTTTGAACGCGCCCTTGCAATGGATCCCCAGAATTTCTATGCCCTCTTCGGTCTGGCAGACTGTTACCGCGGCATGAATCAGCAGTATCGTTCTGTTGAGTACTGGAACAAGATTCTGGAAATGGATCCCAAAAACAAAGTCATTCTGACCCGTGCAGGCGATGCCTACCGCAACACAGGCGACTACAAGACTGCCGCCGACTATTACAACAAGGCAATGGACATTGATTTTGACATCTATGCAGCCTTAGGTCTTGCCCTTATCTGCAAGGGTGAAGGAAAATATGACGAAGCGGTAGACCGCCTCTCTGCCCTCATCCGGGACGACCAGAAAAATTACCGTCTCTACATTGACCTTGCTGACTGCTATGTAAAGATGAATCAAAAACCCAAGGCCGTTGAAACACTGAGGAGTTTTCAGCGATTTGGAATCCGCAGCCAGGCAATCAATGAAATGCTGGAAAAACTGGCCTAATCTATGGGAGAAAAAATCGCCCTTACAGGTCTTTCTGCCGCAGAGATTACGGATGAACTGAAGATTTCTCCATCCTTCCGTGGAAAACAGATTTTTTCATGGATTGGAAAAGGTGCAGAATCTTTTGACGAAATGACAAATCTTCCCGCAGCCCTCCGTGAAGAACTTTCCCAGAAGGCAGACCTCCGCTGCACCAGCGTGAGCAAGCTACTCACAGACAGCGATGGAACCATCAAACTGCAGATTGCCCTTTCTGACGGACTTGCCGTAGAAACAGTTCTTCTTACAGACCGGGAAGGCCGCAAAACGGCATGTGTTTCCTGTCAGGTTGGCTGCGCCATGAACTGTGCCTTCTGCCAGACCGGACACCTGGGCTTTGCCCGTAACCTTACTCCCGCAGAAATAACAGAACAGTTCATGCATCTGGAAAAGCATGCGGGCAAACTGGACAATATCGTTTTTATGGGCATGGGAGAGCCGATGATGAATCTCTCTTCTGTGCGAAAAGCAATCAGCCTGCTTACAGACAAAGATGGCCGCGGACTTTCTGCCCGCCGCATAACGCTTTCTACATCGGGAGTCATAAAAGGTATTTACGACCTGGCTGACAATGGTCCCCTTATTCGTCTTGCAGTTTCACTTACGACCGCTGACCCTGCCCTGAGGGAAGAAATTATGCCCATCGGAAGAACAAATCCTTTAGATGAGCTCAGAAAAGCCATCGACTACTATGCAAAGAAAAGCGGTCGCAGGGTTACACTGGAAGCAGCCCTGCTCCACAATACCAACACAAGTGACGAAAGCGCCCGGAACATGATTGGCTTTGCCCGCGGCATCGATGTAAACATCAACCTGATTCCCTGGAACCCGGTTGAATCACTTTCCTTTGAAGAACCCACGGCTGCTGAATGCCGGCATTTTGTAGAAAAACTGGAAAAAGCAGGTCTGAACGTAACCCTGCGCACAAGACGAGGCAGAGAAATCGGCGGTGCCTGCGGACAACTGGGAAAAACACTTGCAGACACCATTACAGACGGCAAAAAACTATAGCAAGCCTGTAAAACCGTGTTGCAAAATCATCAAACAGCGGTTATAATAGAAATAGAACACTAAGCAAGGAGCATTCTGAGCATGCAGAAGAAAATTTATGTTGTCGGTATGTTTGACGACGATACAGCGGGAAAGGTACAAGCAGCGGTCAGCGGAGTGGCCGGAGTCACATCCTGTACCGCATCCACAGAAAAATCTCAGGTGCTCGTTGACTACGAAGGCAGCATAGACGATGCAATCAACGCCGCAATCACCAGCACAGGCGTAGAAGTTTTGGGCTGATTCTCTATGGTCAGCACAAGAGGTTTTTCAATATGAAAATCACTGTTCTCGACGGGCATGCCGCAAATCCCGGTGACATCAGCTGGGAGGCTATCAGGTCTTTAGGAGATTTTACTATTTATGAGCGCAGCCCTGAAGACAAAGTTGTCGAGAGAATCGGTGACTCAGATATCGTTCTTTTAAATAAAATCAAAATTACCCGGGAAATCATTTCCCAATGCCCAAATCTGAAATACATTGGTGTACTTGCAACAGGCTATAATGTTGTTGATACGGAAGCCTGCCATGAAAAAGGCATAACCGTAACAAATATACCGGCATACAGCACGGATGCCGTTGCCCAGCATGTTTTTGCCTTTATGCTCGCATTTTCAAACCGTGTGGCAGAACATTCAGCATCAGTACATGCCGGTGACTGGATAAAAAATCCTGATTTCTGCTACTGGCTTTCTCCCCTCACCGAACTGAGTGGAAAAACGCTGGGCATTTTTGGTTTTGGAAACATCGGACAGAAAGTTGCAAAAATTGCACATGCGATGGGTATGAATGTACTCGTCCATGTACACAGTGAAAAGTCATTTACAGGCGGAGAAAAAAGTGTGACCACGGAAGAACTTTTCCGCCAGTCAGATTTTATCAGCCTGCACGCTCCCCTGACCAGCGAGACAAGTGAAATTGTAAATGAAAAAACGCTTGCCCTTATGAAGCCGGAGGCTATTCTGATTAACACTGCCAGAGGCGGTCTTGTAGACGAAAAGGCTGTCCGCAAGGCACTTGACAATAAAAAAATTGCAGGCTATGCCGCTGATGTAATCCTGCATGAGCCGATGAATGCTGACAGCCCCCTCTATAAGGCACCTTCCTGCCTTCTTACGCCCCATATTGCATGGGCACCCAAAGAGACAAGGGAAAGGCTTTTAGGCATAGCGGCAGAAAATATAAAGGCATTCCTTAATGGAAAAGCCCGGAATGTAGTATGATTGACAGATAGTTTATAAATAATTAAACTACTTTAGTATTTTTAAACTTTTATCAATCTGGAGTAAACTATGGGAAAGACAATTGCACAGAAAATTTTTGATACGCACCTGGTAGATTCACCCTATGAAGGCACATACGTCCTCAAACTCGACCGCGTATTCTGCCATGAAATCACTACACCTGTTGCGATTAACGATTTGATTGACCGCAACAGTGACAAGGTATTTGATCCCACAAAAATTAAGGCAGTTATTGACCACGTAACGCCTGCAAAGGACTCAAAAACAGCTGAACAGGGAAAAATCTTGCGCGACTGGGCTCACCGCAACAAGATTAAGGATTTCTTTGATATCGGTTCAAACGGTGTCTGCCACGCTATTTTTCCGGAAAAAGGCTTTGTACGCCCCGGCTACACGGTAATCATGGGCGACAGCCATACCTGTACTCACGGTGCATTCGGAGCATTTGCGGCAGGCGTTGGAACAACTGACTTGGAAGTTGGCATTCTTAAGGGAGTCTGCTCTTTCCGCGAGCCTAAGTCAATTAAGTTCGTTCTGAACGGAAAACTGAAAGAAGGCGTATATGCAAAGGATGTCATCCTCTTCCTCATCGGAAAAATCGGTGTAAACGGCGCTACAAACTGTGTTGTAGAATTTACCGGTCCGGTTGTAGACAATTTTGGCATGGAAGAACGCATGACTCTCTGCAACATGGCTGTTGAAGCCGGCGGAACAAGCGGTATCTGTTTTCCTGATGAAAAGACCGTAGACTATCTGTGGGAATTCATCAAAGACGAATACAAGACAAAAGAAGCCGCTCTTGCAGACTATGCAAAATGGAGAGATGACGATGACGCTGAATATGAAAAAGTCATCACTCTGGATTTGAGCGACCTGGAACCGATTTGTACTGTAGGTTACAAGCCTGACCAGATCAAAAAAGTATCTGAAATGGCTGGTACAAAGGTCAATCAGATTTACATCGGCAGCTGTACCAACGGCAGAATCAGCGACCTGCGCGTGGCAGCCAGCGTATTAAAAGGCCATCATCTTGCGGAAGGCGTCCGCGGCATCGTAAGTCCTGCCACGCCAAAAATCTATAAAATGGCACTGGACGAAGGTTTGATTTCCATCTTTATGGATGCAGGCTTCTGCGTAACAAATCCGACCTGTGGTGCCTGTCTGGGCATGAGCAACGGTGTTCTTGCGGCTGGTGAAGTTTGTGCTTCAACAACAAACCGCAACTTTAATGGAAGAATGGGAAAAGGCGGAATGGTTCATCTGATGAGCCCCGCCACTGCAGCAGCTACGGCTATTGCAGGAACAATAACAAATTCATCACTTTACAAGGGGTAAGACGATGAAAACATTTGGTGGAAACGTACTGTTTTTGGATCGCTCAGACATCAATACTGACGAGATTATTCCGGCAAAGTACCTGACTGAAATTTCCAAACAGGCTCTTAAGCCGTATCTGCTGGAAGATTTGAAGCTGGACGGCTTTAATCCAAAGACAGACATTCTGGGCAAGAAAGTCATCATCACACGCGAAAACTTTGGCTGCGGTTCCAGCCGTGAACATGCACCCTGGGCACTGGAAGTAAACGGTATTTACTGCGTTATTGCAGAAAACTTTGCCCGTATCTTCCGCCAGAACATGTATAACTGCGGTCTTCTGGCAATTGATATGTCCAAAAAAGACATCGACGACATGTTCCGCACTTTTGCTGATAAAGATACCGAGTGTCAGATTAAGCAGAGTGATGACGGCACATGGAAGGTAAAACTGATTGCAGGTTCTCTTTCCAAGAGCTATCCTTTCAAACTTGATGGTTTTGAAAAGGCTCTGATTGAAGATGAAGGCTGGGTCGGTTTCGCAGAAAAGAAATACTAAGACCAGAAATAAAACTGTCCTGCATGAAGTTCTCAAAAGCTTCCAGGACAGTTTTTTTTTAGTTCTTTACGATTTTTCCACTTTTTTCCAGATATTTCAGAATAAGGGCAACAATCTGTTCGGGTGTACGGGTTGCAGTGTCAATCTTCAGGTCTGCAAACTCGTAATCATTGTTATCAATATTGTAAAGTTTCATGTAGCGGGATGAATCTTCCCGGTCCCGCATGGCAGTAAAGTCTTTTATTTGCTGCAGGTCGCCGCCCTCGCGGTTTAAAATGCGTTTTGCCCGGGTATCGTCACTTGCAATCAGATAGACTTTTAAATCTGCTTCCTTCAGCATCCAGATTGCCAGGCGGCTTCCCAGAACACAACTCTGCTCGCGGGCAAGTTCTACCTGTTTGGTGTCTACGGCAATATCATAACTGTCGTCTGTTTTTGCATTTTCTATAACCTGTGCAAGAGTCAGGCCTTTTTCTGCCGCAAGCTGACGGAAAGTAAAATTAATCAGCGTTACTCCCAGTTTTTCTGCGAGAATGGTGCTGACCGTGGTGTTTCCGCAGCCTGACTTTCCGCTTATTGCGATACGAAGCTGATTTCCTTCATTTATTCTGTATTCTGACATATTTTCCTCCAGCGGATTTATTCTACATTTTTGCTCTGTTCACGAATATTTTCGAGAGCATCTTTTGCCGCAATGACCATCTGCCCTACTTCCGTAAACTGATTCTTACTGCCGATGGTATTGATTTCGCGGTTTGCTTCCTGACAGATAAAATCAATACGTTTACCGGGTATGGGATTTGAATTGATTTCTGAACGGAGGGCAGCAAGATGACTGTGCAGGCGGATTATTTCCTCATTGATTGTGTATTTTACCAGCATTGCCGCGGTTTCCTGCATTATTCGGTTTTCGTCCACATGGTCGCCCAACAGGTCAGTGAATTTCCTGCTGATGGTTTCTTTAAAGCGATTTTCCATTTCTGGCTGCCATTTTTTGAAAAAGGCGGCGCACTCGTCCAGTTTGTCCAGTTTTGCAAGCAAATCCCTGCAGAGATTTTCCCCTTCCCTGGCGCGGTCTTTGAGAAACTGGATAAAAACGTCGGAAAAGATGCCTTCAATTTTTTTCCAGTAAGCCTCTGCATCAAACTCATGGCTTATATTGAGAACACCTTCCTGCTGAATAATAAGACTGAGTGGAATATCATCAGCACTTTTTCCCAGAGCAGTAGCAATCTGTGCGATGGCATTATAATAAAGTTTTGCGGCGGCGGGGTCTGCACTTACGATAGCAGTACTGTTATTGTCATGCACACGGATTGTCAAATCTACCTTTCCGCGTACAATTTTTTCACTGACCAGTTTTCGCAGGCGGGATTCAAGCGGATTCAAAAATGAAGGAAGATTGATTGACAAATCCAAAAAGCGGCTGTTTACCGATTTGATTTCTACACTAATCTGGGTATTATCTACAATGGCTTCTTTATAGCCATAACCTGTCATGGAATTCATAAAAGTATTATACCTTTTACAATGCTCAGCCGCAAGTAGAAACAAAAAGGAAAATCAAGCAAAAAAAAAAGAGGAAGGGGAAATGAGGGGGAAATCTCAGTAAGGCAAGAGACGCTTCAGAATAATTTCCGCTCTCACTTTCTCTTCTCATTTATGGATAATGTAGCATATCAAGCGTGCCAAAAGTGTGACACAAGGGGGGGGGTAAAACAGAAAAAACGAAATAAAAACTCAATATTTTTTTGCATTCTCCTGAGACAGGAAGGCATTTGTATCTTCTGCCCAGCTGTACTGACGCATGTACTCCCCCATGTAGGAATCCATGGACTTTTTTGCCAGAAAATCATAATAATCACAATGAACCTTTTCAGCATTCAAAGCCATTTCTCCCCTGCGGTGCAGTATGATGTCTTTCTTTCCGTAAGTGGAAAGCGTATCAAATAAATCCTGGCGAAGTTTGCGAAGATAGGCATTTTTATCGGAATCGAAATCATCTTCCCACAGAAGAGAACAGAGCATGGCATTTGAACAGTAAGCTCCCCGCCGGTCAGTTAAAATTGCAAGGAGCTCATTTGTCTTTGAATAATGAAAGGAAACAGGTTTGCTGCCTATAAAAAGCTGAAAGTCTCCGAAAGTCTGCAGTCTGATTTCTTCGTCTCCATTTATTGTCTGCCTGGCTGCATACACCTTCAGCGTATAAAGCAGCTGGATTAAAAAGAGAAGAACTTCCAGTGTGGCCATAGTTGTAGCAAGAGAATAGCCATATATAAAGGTCTGAATTATGACAGTAAGGAGTGGAAAAAGAAGTATTATGAGAATTCCGTAAAAACGTCCCTTTACAATGCGCTTGCGATGTACAAAAAGAATAATGAACATCGTAATATTTTCTATGACATAAAAAAAAGAAACGAGCCAGTACCAGCGGTTATTGCGGTGGTATAAGTTGTCAGCATCAAAATAATAAAGCAGACCGTTCCACTGGCTGACACAGAGAAGGACAAAGGATGCGAACAGACACGAAAACACAACCCAGGCACCAGGTCCGGGCTTTTTATCCGCTGCACCATAGATGTAAAGCACAAAGGGAATGCTCACTAAATAACTGAAGAAAAAACTGAAAAAGTTGCTTACCTTCAGAATGACAAGCATATTGTCTGCACCCCGGAAAAACCAGGCAAGGCAGTCAGAGAGAAGGATGCCGGCAACACAGGCTGAAAATAACGCAATATACTGGTGCAGTCTGTTCCTTTTGCCATAGAGAACTGCATATAAAACGGCGACCAGGAGACAAAATATAAAAGCCCAGAAGTCCATCGCCGAAAACATAAGCTTTTTCATAATATAATCTTATACTATCACATTTAATTGCTTTTTTCCATATTCAGGTTATAATCATAATATGAAAAAAGAGAAAGTTCCCCGCAAAAGGGATGGATTTGGAAAGAAACTCATTCTGAAAGTCCTGCTGAGAATCGTAACCATTCTGCTTCTTCTGTCCGCAGCCTTTTTCGGAAGCCGCTATACAATTTCAAAAATCCTGAAAGTAACGGTAGCAAAAAAACATGCCATGGTAGAAAGGGAACTGGCAGAAGTTGCCGAACTTACCCTGTATAAAATGCGCTATTCAGATATAGCGACAATAAAAAAGAAAAATATGCTGGCAAAAGCCTACAGCATCATCCGCTATGTGGGAATCGTTCGGGCAGGAATAAGAAATATTGCCGATACTGAAGTGTTCATATCTGAAGACGGAAAGACAATTGACGTGATTCTGCCCCGATCAGAAATTCTGGGAAACGACATCAGCAGTCAGGAAGTTTTTGATGAGCAACGCAGCATCTTTCTTCCGATAACCACACAGGAAGTCTTTGACGAGATTGCAAACGCAAAGGAAGAAATGGCAGAAGCCCTGCTGCAGGATGGACTGCTTACAGAAAGTGACGAGCGGGCGGTAAAAATGGTTACCCACATGCTGGAAAAATTCGGTTTTACAGAAATATCCGTAACGACAAGAATTCCTCCCTTCCCGCAGATTATGTCTAATTAGGAAAGGGCTTCAAGTACTTTTTTTCCAACTTTCCAGTTATCTCCGGCTCCCATGGTAACAAAAAGATATCCGTCTGTCATTCCGCTGGGTTTGGCTAATTCTTCAAGGGCAAGAGCACTCGCCTGGTCGAATTCAGCGGCATACAGGGTATTTTTGTTATACTTTTGTGTACGCTTTGCCAAGATTTCTCCAGTTACAGGAGCCTTTGAAGCATCTTCCCGGGCACTTCCGTAGATTTTATTGATGATGACCAGGTCAGCGCTGTCGAAGGATGAGGCAAATTCTTCCAGAAGGGCGGCCGTTCTTGTGTAGGTGTGACTCATAAAGTCCACGATGATTTTGTGGTTCTTGTAAAATGCACGGTAGCCGGCAAGAGTCGTTTTGATTGCAGTCGGATGGTGACCGTAATCATCCAGAACAATAAGGTCTTCTCCACCAGGAGTCTTTGCCCGGCCGATGATTTCACTCCGCCTTTTTCCGCCGGCAAAAGCAAGCAGTGCGGCCTTTATTTTTTCTGTATAGGAAGCA
>DFDV01000051.1 GCA_002369025.1 Treponema sp. UBA3819
GCAAAACAGCTCTTCCTTGCACTTTATACCGCTTTGATTGGAAAGGAGCAGGGACCCCGTCTGGGAAGTTTTATGCGTATTATTGGAAAGGAGCGGCTTGAAAAACTGCTTTCTACCGTTGATGGCGTTTCAGCAGAAAAACTTGCCCAGAAATCTGCCGCAAAAAAACTTACTCCCGCAGAAATCGACCAGCTGCCGCTTGCAGAACGCTTTAGCCGCCGTGTCATCCTTAAAGTAAGCAAAATCGAAAAGGTGGAGCAGCATCCGGGCGGTTCATTCCTCTATATCCTCACGCTGAATACGGGAGATGAAGAACCCCGCCAGATTGTAAGTTCAATTGTTCAGTTCTATAAGCCGGAAGAACTTCTGGGAAAGAATATTGTTCTGGTCTACAACTTAAAGCCTGCAAATTTCCGTGGCGTGAGAAGTAACGGTATGCTTCTTGCCGCAAGCGATCCCACCACAGAGGAAGATACCTGCGAAGTGATTTTTGCACCCCAGTTTGAGCCGGGTACCATTCTGGAGCCGGAAGGCTTTAGCGTGCCGGATGATGTGGCTGACATGTGCTTTGTTAAGGCAGACAAATTTGCTGAAATGGGGCTCTGTACCAAAGGCGGATTTGTTGAGCTTGACGGAAAGAAAATCGGTGCTGACGGTAAATTCCTCAGCGTTGAAAAATACAAAGACGGAAAAGTTAAATAATCCTGTCTGTTTTTACATGGGCTGTCCGAGGGACAGCCCTTTTTTGTGTATTGGGATAGACTCTTTTTACCGACAATATAAAGAGATTTTTTTTAGGCGAGGATGTATGAAAAAGTTTTTATGTCTACTGACTGCATGTTTTTCTCTGGGCGTGTATGCTTCGACAATAGAAGTAAATGAGACGGAACTGCAGGCTTCTGCTTCTGATGCGATCGAATTTGAAAACTATGGCGGCCCTTATGCCGTGATAGAAAGTGCAGATGCAATTCTCGGTATTGGCCGCAGGCTGGGAGAAGAGGTAGCCGCCGACCTGGAAACACCCGCAACGATTCAGCCGGGAGCAAAATATACGTTTGTACATGCCATTGACATGCAGACTGACACTGCCCTGGATGCAGATATTCTGATTTTGAACGAAAATGCCGGAGTAGATCACATTAAAAATCTTCGTCGTATCATCACCGGTTATCTGGAGGCGGCCTATGGTTACAGTCGCCCGGACGCAGAAACGGTCGCAACTTTTGTTACCATTTACAATGCTGTCTACCGGGAAAATATGGACAATTTTAAGGCAAAGTATAAGGACATAGTGCTTCAGTATCTGAGCCCGGAAAAAGTTGGCCTGAGCACAAAGTGGCAGGACTGGCCGGGTAAAAGTCAGATTGTCATTCCCCTTAACAATGTGAACGGAGGCCTTTCTTCTATTGATACTACGACAATCAGCGATGAAAATGTTGTAGATGCCCTGCAGGATGAGCCGGACAAGGGAATCCCTGAGCGCGAGGCACTGGCTTCCCTGAAAGAACGTGAGTCTGCCGATGCGGCGGAAAAGGCTCAGACAGCCCAAAAAGAAGCCGCTCAGGAACGCAAGGATGGAGACAAGGACGCCGCCGCAAAAGCCGCACAGGAATCAAAAGACCAGCAGCAGTTAGCCGACCGCAAGGCAAGCGAAGCCCGGAACGAACGCCAGGAAATCGCAAAAGATAAGGAAATTCTTGCTTCAGGTCAGGCAGAAGGACAGGTACAGCCGGTTTACCTGACAGGCCTTTTTGTGGAAGATGACGCAAAGGGAATGTACCGGCTTGTAACAGTCGATGCTGAAAGTGGAAAAGTCATCCGTAAGTCGCCTGTCAGCCAGGTGCGCAGCAGAACCGTATACGGAGTTTCAGGCGTGACTGTAACCGGAGATGAAGGCACAAAGACAACTTTTGCCCAGCTTTACATTGCCGTCTGCGGAGAAAATAAAGGAAAATCTGCGGTAAAACTCTGTCTGATTGACGCAGAAAGTCTTGAAATGGTCAAGCAGAGTGAAGAAACACTTGCGGAGGGTTCTGCCCTTGTTCCCTACAATGATGTCTTCTTTGTCGTGATAAAGCAGGGAAAAGAATGTTACGCCGCTTCCTTTGATAAGAATGCCACCCTGCTCAGAAAGAGTGCCCTGGCAATTAAGCCGACCAGTCCCTTTAACATCACGGACAGAGGCCTGCTGGTTACAGACAGCAGCGGAAACCCGCGGCTTCTTGACCCAAAAGATTTAAGTACCCTGTGGACCAGCGCAAAAATTGATGCAAAATAAACAAAAAGCCCGGAATTGTTACCATTTTCCGGGCTTTTTACAGTTTCAGGCTGTAGTTTTATGCTTGTGTGGCGGCAGGCTCAGTGGTCTGCTGTCCGTCTGCATTTGCTTCGTCTTTCTTTTCTTCCTGTGGCGGAGCAATCAGTTCCTCGGCTTTTACATCAAACTGATTGTGAAGGTTTCCGCTTGCAATCAGTATTTCTGAAGAGCCGTCTACGCGGACATAGGTCTGATCTGCATTGTTGGCCACTTTTCCCAGAACCAGAGTACGGAGGACTTTTTCGCCCTTGCTTGCGGTAATGGTGATTTTTGTCATGTCATCAAGACCATAGCGCTGCAGGGTTTCCTCTGAATTTGAGCGGGAAACAATGCCCAGAGTTCTTACGGTTTTCAGGGCATTTGTCAGGTAGCGGATTTCATCCTCTGCGGCAGGCTTTTTATCTTCTCCGACAAACCATGCATCATACTCTTTTGTCAGAAGCAGATTGCCGTTTGATTCTGACTCAATGGTAATCTTGTCAGGTGAATCCTTAAGTGTATAAGCCTTTACCGGTGAGCGGTGTGCGTTGATTGTCTGGAGAACAAAAACGCAGGCAAGAACCGCGATTCCGGCAAGCAAAATAAGTTTTCTGTTTTTCATTTATTTTGTCTCCTTTACGCTGTCTGTTTTTGCATTGCTTATCTCGCGGCTGTCGTTGGGATTGTAGGTCATGCGGATTGCTCTGCGGCGGCTGTTTCTGCGCTGCCAGATAATCAGACCGATGACGGCAACAATTATGACGAGACCGTAGATGTTAAAGTATTTGGCCGTGTTTGCCAAAGCCATGCTCTTTACGCTGAGGGTGTTGAGGGCGAGACCTTTTGTCCTCATCGTACACAAATCTTCTTCACCATTCAGATAATCTACAGCATTGCGTACAAACATTGCTACAGGCTGGTCTTCACTTGCAATCAGCTGGGGACGGGTCAGTTTTGAAGAACCGACAACAAAAATCTTTCCGCTCTGAATGCTTTCCTTCAGGTGGCTGCTCACAGACAGGGTTTCATCTTTCTTCTCTGTTTCCGGCTTTGCATCAAAGGCGCTCTTGAACTTTCCTTCTACCAGTACGGCAAGGTTTTCGCTCTTGAGGGTAGATTTGTCTGCGGGAACGCGCAGCATGCTGGGATTGGTGTGGAAATTGCCGGTCATCAGCCATGAGTTGGGAGAAGATTTTGCCAGAACGGTTACTTTTTCTCCTTCCTGAGCCTTTGCATCTTCAATATCAATGGTGCTTGCCTGCATAAAGTAGACATAACCCAGATTCTTGCTGATGACATGCTTCTGATTCAGGTTCTGCTTCTGCAGTTCGGGAACAAAGTAAACGGGCATTTTGCCGTACATCTGGTTTGCCTGTACGAAACAGGTTTCATCCAGAACGTAGTTCTTTCCCATCTTGATTCCGTATTTGTCCAGAATCTTTGCAAGTTTTGTGTCAATCGGATTGTAAGAGGGCTGCTGATAGTAAGCCATTTCTCCCTGGGGAAGCACTTCATCCACCGGGTCAAGGAAGAGAATGAGGTTTCCGCCCTTGAGCAGGTACTGATCGATTTTGTAGAGTTCGTCATCAGTAAATGCGCGCTTTGGTCCGTTGATGATGACGCTGGTAAGATTTGGTGTGATTTCATCGGTAAGCAGGTTGAGCAGCTTGAATGAATAGCGGTCTTTTACCAGATCATTAAACTTTCCTGAGCCGTTTTCGTCATCGTTGATGTTCCATTCGCCGTGGCCTGTAATGTAGCCGATTTCTACAGTCTTTGAGACAAGGCTTTTCAGGCTTTCGGTAATGGTGTCTTCAAGTGAGTCCAGTCCGCTGATGATGTTCTGACCAAAGAAGGTGCGTTCCAGACGGACAGGCAGCAGACGGAATGCGTCATTGTATGAAAGAACGAGACCGAGGATGCCGTGTTTTTCACCCTTGTCCCAGCTGATAGCCTGAAGACCATATTGCTGTACCAGGGGCAGGGATTCTTCATAAGAGGGATCCAGAACTTCAATATCAATCTTATTCTGGTTCTTTGCGTTTACCAGGGTATAGGCTTTTTTTACAGCGCCTTCCATTTCCTTAAAGCCTTGAATTCCCAGATCCTTCATTGCATCGCTTCTGTAGAGGGTCAGTTTAACTCTTCCGTTCAGTCCGGCGAGGGTGCTGGTTGTAGCAATCATATTGTTGATTTTAGAAGTGATTTTGTATTCCAGACCTTCCGGAGAAACGATTCCGTCCAATGTCTCTACAGAATCAGCATAGGTAAAGACCATACCCATCCAGACCTGCTTAAAACCGACTTCGTTGTTTTTCACTTCACGAATCTGAATCTGGTTCAGTTTGTAGCTTGCGGCGATGTTTTCGTTCTCAGGCTTGGACATGTCAAAGAATTCGCAGGAAAAATTGCGGTTTGCCTTTCCCTTGTATTCAGTCATCAGGTCGCGAACATACTGGTCTACGCTGTTGTAGGGAGCGGAAAGATTTGAAGTGAAGAATACCTTGATGCTCAGAGGCTCTTCCAGTGTGCGTACAGTCTGAATGCTTGCCTTGCTCAGAGAATATGAGCGGGGAGCCGTAAGGTCAAAGCGCACGAATGCGCGGTAGGCTACCAGATTTAAGAGCAGCAGGAATACCGCAAAAAGCAGAATGTCGCTGCGGGATGATTTTATGTAGTTGATGAAGTTTTTCATTTTTTCCGTTACCTCCTGCTGTCGCCTTTGAGAATTTCAACAGTCAGGGCAAAGAAAATGGCAGTAAGCGAGATGAAGTAAATCAGGTCGCGGGTGTCGATTATGCCCTGGGCGATTGAAGTAAAGTGGCTGTAGGCAGAAAAATATGAGCAGAAGTTTACCAGCCATGAAGGCAGGAATACCAGGAATCCACTCAAAATTGAAAGCAGAATACAGATGGTAAATGCGATGAAGAAAGCAATAATCTGATTCTTTGTAAGGCTGGTGGCAAAAAGTCCGATTGCGCTGAATGATGCAATCAGAAAGAGTGCACCAAGATAGCCGCCGATAATAGGACCCGCATCAGGCGAACCAAAAACATAGCAGGTAATCACATAGAAAAGAGTGGGTACCAGCATGGCGGCTCCGCTGATAAAGGCTGCCAGAAATTTTCCCAGGGTTACATCAAAGGCAGTGACGGGCAGGGTCAGCAGGGTTTCAATTGAGCCGCTGCGTTTTTCTTCTGCCAGCATGCGCATGGTGAGGGCGGGAATAAAGAATGACAGGGTTATGGGCAGGATTGAAAAGAAATTGCGCAGTTCTGCCCGGTTTGCCAGAAAGAATGTGTTGAAGAATAAAAATCCTGAGAACACAAGGAATAAGCCCGTCACGATATAGGCGATAGGACTTGAAAAATATGCTGAAAGTTCGCGCTTCATAATGACCAGCGCAGCATTTTGCTTTTTCATGCGTTTTCTCCTTCCGCTGTGGCGGCATCATCCTGAGTAAGTGAATGGAATACATCTTCCAGACTGTTGCGGCGGATGGACATTTCGTAGAGAGTCCAGCCTTTTTCAGCAATGGCCTTAAAGATTGCGGGGCGAATTTCTGCATTTCCCTCTGCATGAGCAAGGAGGCTGGCTGTCTGAACGCCTTCAATGGCTTCGCCTTCTTCCGCCGTGCAGGATGCAACGCCTTCAAGCTGGGACAGAGTCTGGCTCAGGTCGCTTTCACTGCAGCCGCCTGCTTCTACAAAGACACTGGCTGAGTGACCGTATTTTTCACGGAGTTCGCTGGTGGGGCTGTCCGCAACGATTTTTCCTTTTGCGATGATGATGACCCGGCCGCAAAGCATTTCTACTTCGCCGAGGATATGGGTGGAAATGATGACGGTTCTCGTCTTACCGATTTCCTTGATTACATCGCGTACATCCTGAATCTGGTTGGGGTCAAGACCGCTGGTCGGTTCGTCAAGAATCAGAATTTCAGGGTCGTTCATAAGGGCATGAGCAAGTCCAACACGCTGGCGGTAACCGCGGGAAAGGTCAGCAATATTCTTGTGCATTACTTCCTTTAAGCCGCAGGTTTCACAGAGCTGAGGAACTTTTTCATCTGCATTTACACCCTGCAGGTCTGCAACATAGCGCAGGTAGTCATCTACAATCATGTCGCTGTAGAGAGGAGCGCTTTCGGGCATGTAGCCGATTTTCCTTTTTGCTTCCACCGGATTTTCTGTGATATCCGTGCCGTCAATAGAGATTGTACCGTCTGTCGCCTTAAGGAAGCCGGTAATCATACGCATTGTGGTGGTCTTTCCCGCTCCGTTTGGTCCGAGCAAACCTACAATCTGCCCGGTCGGAATGGAAAAACTGATGTCATCCACCGCACGAAATGTCCCGAATTGTTTGGACAAGTGCGAAACTTCAATCATGATTTGAACTCCATGTGCGGGTGCAGAAAGCACCCTGAGATACTTTGTTTCTATTATATATAAACAAAGTACTTGTGAAAAGGTAATATGAAAAACAAAAAATTTGCTGAAAGTGAAAATTTAAAACTTGACAAAAGATATTTTTCCCTCGTACAATATTTATATGAACCGCACAACTTTTGGCGCGACAGAAAAATCATTCTCAATCATGCAGGTCTACTCCTACTATGGTTATTATTATTTTTCTCATTTGCGTACGGAAGTTTCAGACTGTCGTTGACAGATTGATTGCGGCTGACAAGGCAATAATCAGGACTTCCAGAAAAGGAAGTCCTTTTTTTATGCCTGCATAGCGGAAAATACTGAAAAAATGACAAAAAATAAGGAGAATTGAACATGATTGTCGTATTGAAAAATGGTGCAGCGGAAGCAAAGGTAAATGAACTCAAGGCTAACCTCAAAAGCCGCGGACTGGATCTGCATGAATCAAAAGGTGCAGATGTAACTATTCTGGGGCTGATTGGCGATACAAGCCGCATTACTCCTGAGGAACTGCTTGCAAATGATATCGTAGAAAGTGCCCAGCGGGTAAAGGCTCCCTACAAGCAGGCCAGCCGCTCATTCCATCCGGCAGACACGGTAATTTCCGTTCCCTCAAAAACAGATGCTGCCCTTGGCGCAAATATCGGAGACGGAAAAACCTGTGCAATTATGGCAGGTCCCTGTTCCGTTGAGACAGAAGAGCAGGTAGTGGAAGTTGCAAAGGCAGTCAAGGCAAGTGGAGCCCGTTTCCTCCGTGGTGGCGCCTTCAAGCCTCGTACCAGTCCCTATTCATTCCAGGGCCTGGGCGCAGACGGTCTTGAACTTCTGAAAATCGCCCGCAGGGAAACAGGCCTTCCCATCGTAACTGAACTCATGGCAATTACCCAGATTCCTCTTTTTGATGATGTGGACATTATTCAGATTGGCGCCCGCAACATGCAGAATTTTGACCTGCTCAAGGAAGTCGGAAAACTTAAGAAACCAATTCTCTTAAAGCGGGGACTTTCTGCAACCGTAAAGGAATTTCTGATGAGCGCCGAATACATCATGGCAAGCGGAAATGAAAATGTAATCCTCTGCGAGCGCGGTATCCGCACCTTTGACAACTACACCCGCAACTGTCTGGATCTTTCCATTGTTCCCTACCTCAAAAAGGAAACGCATCTTCCTGTCATCATCGACCCCAGTCACGCCTGCGGAATCCGCTGGATGGTTCCTACTCTGGCAAAGGCGGCGGTCGCAGTTGGAGCAGACGGCCTGATTATCGAAGTCCACAACAATCCGGAAAAGGCTCTCTGCGACGGTGAGCAGTCTTTGACACCCGCGCAATTTGATGATTTAATGAAGGTGCTCGCAAAATACGCGGCAGTTGAAGGAAGGACTGTGTAATGGAATTGAAAAACGCAACGTACGGAATTGTTGGCCTGGGAATCATGGGAGGTTCCTTTGCCAAGTCAATCCGGCAGAACATTTTGAGTCAGGCTGGAGCAAGCGGAAAAGTTCTGGCCTGTAACCGCAGTACGGCCTGTCTGAGTCAGGTAATGGCAGAAGGTGTGGCAGATGCTGTCTATACTTCTGACAAAGTGGCGGACATGCTTCCCCTCTGCGATGTAGTTTTTGTCTGTCTCTATCCCCACGCCACCCTGGATTTTATGAAAGAGCACAGGGAGCATTTTAAGTCTGGGGCAATCGTTACGGATATAAGCGGCGTAAAGGGCATTTTTGAAAAATCCATGCCCCAGATTCTCCGCCCTGACGTAGACTTTATCATCGGACATCCAATGGCGGGCGGCGAAAAGGAAGGTTATGCCAACAGTGACGCAAAATTCTTTGTGAACCACAACTACATTCTCTGCCCCTCTGATTTTAATAAGGCGGAAAACCTTGATTTTATGAGGGCTCTTGTGGCAGAAATGGGCTTTACCCGCATTACGGAAACTTCCTGTGACACTCACGACTGGAAAATCGGATTTACAAGCCAGCTCTGCCATGTAATTGCTTCTGCCCTGGTGGAAAGTGCCGAAGATCCGGAGATTACAGCCTTTGGCGGCGGTTCCTTTGAAGATTTAACCCGTATTGCCATGATAAATGCCCCCTTGTGGACTGAACTCTTTATTTCAAACAAGGAAAAACTGGTCACCCACATAGAAAATTTTGAAAGGCAGATGGAAAGGTTTAAGAAATACATTTCCGAGGAAGACGCAGACAGCCTCCGAGACATGCTTACCGATACCCGTGAGCAGCGGCTTAAAATGGGCTCAATCCGTACGGTAAAAAAATAGTGTCTTGCTGCTTTGGGCGTGCCCACCACAAGTGGCGGTCGCTACGTCCGGGGCTTGCTTACGCGCGGTGCTTCGCACTGCCCCTTAGGTGCACCCCTCCCATCGCTCACGCAATGGACACTCATGCAGGGGAGTGCTATACTTCAAGAGTATTTTAAAAATAAGAGGTGGAGCAAAATGAAAAAAATTGCATTGTTTCTGATGATGGCGGCTGTTTCTGTGGGAACGGCCTTTGCGGCAAAGAAGTCTAACGGCATCGGTATGTATGTGCGCGGCTCTCTTGGTTATGCAAACTGGAATGTTGAAAGTGAAGGTGTCAATCACTTCAGCATTGAGCCAGTCTTTGGCGTAACAAATATTTTCCCTGTGGAAGGATTGGGAATTGAAGCATTCGTGGACTGTAACTTTGGCAGTAAGTCAATGTCAAACTGGTATTGGAACGGAGACCTTAATACCCAGGTATTTGCCCCTGGTGCCCGCGCCATGTTTGCCCGCTCAATCGGTTCCTTTACTGGCGACAAGGGAATCCTTGACCAGATTGTTCCCTATGCAGGTGCGGGTTTCTGCCTGCCAATTGTCCACTGGAGCATTGAAAGCAAGACCCGTATTTCTTCTGGCACGGCGGGTGGATCTGTTACACAGACCGTAACCTATAGCGACACGACAGTAAAATTTGATGCGGACTTTGTAACGGGCTGTGCCTTTAGGTTTACCGACCAGTTTGCTGCTCATGGAGAATTTGCCCTGCGTTTTGGCGGAATTTTCGCCTATTCTTTCCGTATCGGTGGTGCCTTTAAAATTAAGTAGTCAATCATAGACAGTCACGGCGGATTGCGTTACAATGGTTTTGTTATGACATATGATGAAGCCTTAGATAAAGCGATTCGCCGTGTGCCTGATTTTCCAAAACCGGGCATTCTTTTTTTTGATGTAACAAGTATCTTTACTAATCCCCCTGCATACAGGCACTGCCTTGACCGCATGGTGGAAATCTACAAAGACAAAAAAATTGACGCAATTGCAGCCGTGGAATCCAGAGGCTTTCTCTTTGGTGCTCCCCTTGCTGACCGTCTGGGTGTTCCCCTGGTTTTGATCCGCAAAAAGGGCAAGCTTCCCGGTGATGTCTATTCGGCATCCTATGCCCTGGAGTACGGCGAGGCAACCATTGAGGCCCACAAGTCAGACATAACTGCCGGCAAAAACTATCTTGTCATAGACGATTTAATCGCTACCGGCGGGACTCTCACTGCAAGCAAAGAACTGCTGGAGCAGGGTGGCGGAAAGGTGGCAGAGTTCTTTGGCGTCATCGGTATTCCTGAACTTAACTACAGGGAGCGCCTTGCCCCTGTTCCTGTAACTACCCTCATAGATTTGTCTGAAAAATAAGAGAGTATGCAGCCGGGAAGGGCGGATTTTTTCTGCATTTTCTGACTGCATCTTTTTTCTTTCCTGTCACAATGGCAAATCTTATTCTTCTTCCTGACGAAATTACATCTTTTCAAAATAAAATCTGGTCTTTTTATCATGCCGGAAAAAGGGAATTTGCATGGCGGGGCATTTCTGATCCCTATGCCGTTCTTGTTTCCGAAATGATGCTGCAGCAGACCCAGACTCAGAGAGTTGTTCCCAAATACGAAGAATGGATGAAGGCCTTTCCGACGGCCCGGTCTCTGGCAGAGGCTTCCCTTTCTGAAGTGCTTTCTCATTGGGTTGGGCTGGGCTATAACAGGCGGGCCCTTTTTCTGCAAAAGGCATGTCAGGCTGTCTGCAGTGAATATAATGAAGTTTTTCCTCAAAGTCAGGAAGCCCTGCAAAAACTTCCCGGTATCGGTCCCTATACGGCCGGAGCGGTGAGCACCTTTGCCTTTAATCAGCCCAATGTATTTATAGAAACAAATATCCGTTCTGTTTACATTCATTTTTTCTTTTCTGATGCACTTTTAAACGATGAGACAAAGAAAATTGATGACCGTGATATTGCTCCCCTTGTTGAGGTGACTCTGGACAGGTCAAATCCCCGGGAATGGTATTATGCTCTTATGGATTACGGTGCGGACTTAAAGAAAAAAGTGGTTAATCCTTCCAGAAAATCCCGCCAGTATACAAGGCAGTCACGCTTTGAAGGTTCCCTGCGGCAGGCAAGGGGTGCTATCCTCAGACAGCTTTCTCAGAAAGAGTCTGCCAGCCTTGCCGCAATTGCAAAATATGAAGATATTGACCTTGCCCGACTGGAGCGCGCCGCAGACAAACTGCTTGCAGAACATCTTATCACGGGCAAGGGCGGCATTTACCGCATTTACAACTGATTTTCTGAGTCATCTGCGGGAAGAGCCACTTCAGCCTTTTTCTGCATTTTCTGACGCAAAAGCTGAAAGGCAATAAGACCCGCAATAAGAACAAGTCCTATGATGTCGCTGCTGCTTTCCGGCAGAATACATAAAAGTCCGCCTGCAATAAAGAGTATGCGCTCAGGGAGTGAAGAATGGCGGAAAGAGTAGCCTTCCAGACCGGAACTGATTGCAAACATTCCGATAAGTGCGGTTGCAACAATCCATAAAAGACCAGGAGCGGACGCATGTATCATGAGCATCTGCGGGTTAAAGACAAACATGTAGGGGATGATAAAGGCACCGATGGCAAGTTTTGTCGCCTGAAAAGCGGTACGCATTGGCTTTGCTTTTGCGATGGCGGCACCTGCAATGGCGGCAAGGGCAACCGGCGGTGTTACGTCGGCGATAATGCCAAAGTAGAAGGCGAACATGTGGGCGGCAAGCGGTTCAATGCCCAGTCCGATGATGGCACCCGCCGTAATGGTAGATGTAATCAGGTAGTTTGCCGTGGTGGGAGCGCCCATACCCAAAATAATGGAAGAAATCATTGTGAGCAGCAGGGTGATGAATACAATGCCGTGGGAAATGGAAATCAGGCCGGCACCAAATTTAAGTCCTATGCCTGTAAGGGTAACGATTCCGATGATGATACCCGCCATTGCACAGGCAATAGCCACACTGATGATATTGCGGGCGGCGGTACACATGATTTCAATTACTTTCTTTACGGTAAATTCCGGTTTTTTTCCCTGGGCAATGCGGACGAATGAAGTAACCATGCCGATGAGCACAATGCTTACAATGCCCATGAGTGCGGCGTAGACTGCCGTAAAGCCCATACAGAGGAAGACGATAATGATAATCAGCGGGAGAATCATGTAGCCTTTTGAGAGAAAAAGGGGAAGAAAACGGGGCAGAGATTCCTTTGGAAGACCTTTCAGTCCCAGTTTTTTTGCTTCCAGATGGACTGTGATGAAGATACCCGCAAAGTAGAGGAGGGCAGGAATAATGGAAGCCTTTACAATGGTAATGTAGGGTAAGCCCAGGCTTTCTGCCATCAAAAATGCAGCTGCTCCCATGATGGGAGGCATGAGCTGACCACCGGTAGAGGCTGCGGCTTCTACTGCACCTGCAAATTCACCTTTGTAGCCCAGTTTTTTCATCATTGGAATGGTAAAACTTCCTGAACCGACTGTATTTGAAACAGAACTTCCGGAAACAGTTCCCAAAAGGGCGCTGGAAAGGACTGCAACTTTTGCAGGACCTCCGCTTGCGCCTCCGGCAATGGCATTGCAGACGTCAATAAAGAATTGACCTATGCCAGTACTTTCCAGAAGGGCACCAAAAAGAATGAAAAGGAAGATAAAGGTAGAACAGGCTCCGATTGGAGTTCCCATAATGCCTTCAGTGTTAAAGAAGAGGTGGCTTACTACGCGCTGGAATGAATAGCCGCGGTGGTTAAAGAAGCCCGGCAGATAGGGACCTGCAAATGCATAGAGAATGAATGCAGATGCAATAAGCAGGATGGGGAGTCCGACAATGCGGCGACAGCTTTCTATAAGAATCAGAATGCCCAAAGTACCCACTGCTATATCCAGAGGAAGGTAGGCACCTGCACGGCGAACCAGATACTGAAAGTTTATGACGATGTAGAGCCAGCAGGCAGCACCAGCGAGGGCAAGGGCAACATCATACCAGGGCAGGGTGTTGCGGGGCATTTTCTTTGTAGCGGGAAAGAGAAGAAAGGCCAGAGCCTGTACAAAGGCCAGATGGCTTGCCCTTAAGATTTGGGCAGTTACCTTTCCTGAAAGTGTTGCATACAGCTGGAATGTGACGAAGGCCACAGAAACAATCACCGTGATGTATTGACGCCAGCATTTGTGCTGACGGTAGGCCTGTTCCTTGTCCAGATCCTTCATCAGTTTTTTTATTTCATTTTCGTTGGTAGTAGGAAGCAGTGTGTCTATACGGTCATTTAGTTTTTTCTGCTTTTCCTTGTCAGTTGCCATAATTCCTCCACTTTTTTTATATATGTTTTGAAAAAAGATACACGGGAAGCGGTACTTTTTTTATTTCCACAATTAAACTTGTCTGGGGTGCAAAAAGCGTTCTTAAAAGGACTTCATTGTCCTGCATGTCTGCATCACTGCAGAGGGAAATAGCATGCTCCGCTATGACCCCAACCGCCAGAACCAGTTTGTCCAGTCTGCGGTTTAAATTACTGATGACATATCCGTCATTTGTTGTTTCAAAAACGGCTCCCTCGGTTTCGTCTGCTTCGGGAATTCCTGCGCCGTAAGAAACAAAATGGGTTTTCTGTAATACCAGCATTCCGTCTTTGCACTGGTAGTAATCGTGTACACGTCCCTTGTTTACGGAATGGGTATAGGAAATGACAAATCCCATGAGCGCATTTCTGGAAAGTACCCGCTCACCGGGATTTTTTCTGTTGCTGAGCGAAAGGCAGGAAACCAGAGGCAGGCTCAGCAGTAAGGCGGCAATCAGAAAGACTGCCGCCATGCAAAGAAAGAACTTCTTCACTTTATTTTACTTGATGGACAGACCCTTTTCGCTGAAATACTTTATTGCACCCGGGTGGAAGGGAACAGAAACACCTGTTACTGCGGCTTCTGCGCTTACTTCCTTGCCTTTTGCATGAGCAGTACCCAGTGATTCAAGGTTTTCAAAAAGTGCCTTTGTCATTTCGTAGACAATATTTTCGTCCAGATTGGCGTTTACTGCCAGAGTAGCCTTGATTGCCAGTGCTTCTGTGTCAGTGTCAGTGCCGTTGTAGGTACCTGCGGGAATAACTGTCTTTGTGTAGAAGTTGTAGCTGTTTACGATTTTGTCTGCTTCAGCTCCAGATACGGGAATCAGAACGAGACCTGCGGTGAAAGCAAGTTCCTGAAGGGCAGAGTTGGGAACACCTGCTGTTACGAAACATGCGTCCAGAGTTCCGTTCTGAATGCCTTCTGCTGATTCCTTGAAAGAAAGGTTGTTTTTCTGGATGTCTTCAAATGTGATGCCGTAGCCTTCCAGAATCTGCTTTGCATTGAATTCTACACCGCTGCCTGCGTCACCGATGGAAACACGCTTGCCGCGCAAATCGGCAATTGATTTGATTCCGCTTGATTTGCTTGCTGCAATCTGTACTACTTCCGGATAGAGGGTTCCGATGGTAGCAAGGTTGGGAAGAGCCTGTGAGAACATGTCTGTTCCGTTGTAGGCGTAGTCCATAACGTCATTCTGAACGATTGCAAATTCTGCTTCTTCCCGGCTGATGAGGCGCAGGTTTTCTGCTGAAGCACCGGTAGACTGTGCCGTAACGTTCATGCCTTCAATATTGCTGTTCCAGATGTTTGCAATTGCACCTCCGAACGGATAGTAAGTACCGCTTGTACCACCTGTTGCCAAAATAAAATTCTTGTTAGCTTTTTTTGTACAGCCAACGAATGATGCGAGAACCATAAGGCCTGCAGTTGCCATAAGAATAGTCTTCTTCATGGTAAAAATCTCCTTTTAAATTTAGTAATACTATTATTATACTAGTTAATGCTGTTTTAAGACAAGGTAGAGAAGTGGCGAAAGAGAAAAAAAATCGGATTACTTAGGGCAAACTCCTTGGCGCGCGGGAAGCACAGATGAGGCACAGATGAACATGGAGTTACAGAGAAAAGACACAGATGAACGGGGATTAACGCGGATGAGGCACAGATATTGGGAAAGAAACCACGGATGAACGGGGATTAACACGGTAGCGCGGCCATCCGCTTTGAAACTTTGTTATATTTTTTCTTTTTTATAGCCTTTCGGAATTTCTATTTTTGCAGCGGGCTCTGGAGTTAGATTATTCATTCTATAATACATATCATGAAAAATTTTATTATCACATCCTGTTCCGTTTGTTTTATAGTTTGTACATCCAAGCATGTATCGTCCATCTTTTTGCTGTCGTGCAATTAAAAAGCCATCACATTTATCGCATTTTTGAATTGATAATTTCCCAGCTTCTATTTTATTTGTCATAAAATCACAGATTTCCGGGTCGTTCATACAAATCCAAAGATTCAGTCCATAAGCAGTTTTTACTTTATGCTGAAGAGGATAACCACATATCGGGCAAGATTTCTTAAATGCACTGCCATTTTTTACTTCTTCGCTCCATTCTCCTTTTAAAACAACATTTTTATAATCGTGTTTTATTTCCAGCAGAAATTCAGAAGGGTTCTCTTCTGGGGCAATAAAATAAACTCTGTTTTTTGTCCGCGTCATGGCAACATAGAAAAGACGGCGTTCTTCGGCTGCTTCGATAGAATCATCCCTCTTTACAACATAATTTAACACTGGATCATTTTCAATTTTTGAAGGAAAGCCGTAAGTTTCATTCTTTCCATTTATGACAATTACATTATCATATCCTAAGCCTTTTGAAGCATGAGCTGTCATAAAAGTAATTTTTAATTCTGGATGCTTCAGGCACTTGATTTTATTTCCGTAATCTTTATATTCAAAAAGACTTGAACGTTCCAAATTTTTCCCATCAAAACCAAATCTGCCGAGCAAGAGAATTTCCTGCTTTTTAGAGTCTTTTCCTTCAGCTTTATTGAATTCAAGAATTTGTTCTATAGCGGTTTCAACAGACTTTGCCAGATTATAATTTGAATTCCCTCCAAATCTCTTTTGTTTGGAATCATAAGTGTAAATAATTACAGGGTCAGTAATTGTCTTTGGGGACTTTAAAGTTTTTCTGATTTGTTCCGTATTTTTCTGAATAAAATTTCCGGCAATATCGATGACTTCTTGTGAATTGCGGTAGGTTTTTGTAATTTTCAAAAGTTCTGCATATCCCATGATTTCTGAAAACTTAGTAAACAGCGTTATGTCTGAACCGCTGAACGCATAAATTGACTGCCAGTCATCTCCAACAGCAATGATTTTTGCATTAGTAACATCATGCAACGCTCCGACTAAATCAAACCTCTGGCGGGAAATATCCTGATATTCATCAACAATAATATATTTAAAATCTATCTGGTCGCTCACAGCTTTTGATTCTTTCAATAGCCGTGCTGATTTATTTATCATGTCCGAAAAATCAATTGCATTATTTTTGTGAAGATATCTTTCGTATTCCAAGTAACATTCTTTACAAATACCTAAAAACAGTTTCGTCCTTACATTTTTTGTCTGAGTTGCCCACTCATCAAATTTTTCAACTGAATATCCGTTGGTCTTGAAATTTGAAATGAATCTGTCTACAAGATTTATCAGTTTTCTGATATAACGACTGGAATCTTGATTGGAAATCTTTTGCATTACTTCCTTATTATCACGTGGATTCAATACAAAACCAAATGATTCCAGTTTTTCCCGCAAATGTTCAAGCAATTCCCTTCCGTCATTATATTGGGAACAAGTGCAGATGAGGTTTGTTCCATGCTTACGGTGAATTGCAACTTTATCCCGCATTGCCTTGTTGTATTTTTTCAGTTCTTCTGCAGAGTATCTGTTGCTGTAGCCGTCTTCTGTTACGCCGAAAT
>DFDV01000179.1 GCA_002369025.1 Treponema sp. UBA3819
TGAAATCATGGGTACCGTCAGCCAGGCACACGGACTTACCCTGTCAAAGCCTTCAACAGATACTGCAGAAATCAAGCGCATGCTGGAAGAAGTTCTGGGAAGCGGCAAACTGCAAATCCAGGCCGCCCCGCAGACAACACAGGCAAAAACAGCCGTCTCGCCCGCAGCAGAAAGACCAAAAGCAGTTGAAAATCTTGCAGAAGCGGACGATGCAGAAGAACTGGACGAAGCTGAATCACTGGAAGATGCAGAAGCGCTTGATGAAGTTGAGCCACTGGAAGACGCAGAAGTGCTAGATAAAACTGAACCTCTGGAAGATGCGGAAGAACTTGATGAAGTCGAGCCACTGGAAGATGCAGAAGAACTTGACGAAGTTGAGTCGCTGGATGACGCAGAAGTGCTAGATGAAGTTGAGCCACTGGAAGACGCAGAAGTGCCAGATGAAGCCGAGCCACTGGAAGACGCAGAAGAACTTGATGAAGCTGAACCGTTGGATGACGCAGAAGCGCTTGATGAAGTTGAGCCACTGGAAGACGCAGAAGTGCCAGATGAAGCCGAGCCACTGGAAGACGCAGAAGAACTTGATGAAGCTGAACCTCTGGAAGATACAGAAGTGCTAGATGAAGCCAAGCCACTGGAAGACGCAGAAGAACCGGACGATGTTAAATCACCCGCTGAAAATGAAAAATCCTCCCTGCCGATAGAAAATAAGGCTTCCAGCGAAAGTGACAGCCTGACTGAAGAAGAGCCCATGGAAGAAATTGAAATGTTAAACGAAGATGAAGCACTGATATTCAGTTCACCAGACGAAAACGATGACGAAAACTCAGACGCCGATGATGATCTGGAATTCTTTGAAGTTGTCTCGCCGGAAGAAATGTTTGCCGTAAACAGCGACAACGAACCGATTCCCTCAAAGGAAGTCCTTGAAAAACCCCTGCAGGAACCGGAAGAATTACCTGTACTTGAATCTAGAGAAGCTCCGTCCCGATCCCGCTTTTCATTCTGGAATTTCGGTCGAAACGACACACCTGTAACAGAAGTCCTTTCAGACAGCGAAGAAAATACAAAGACACATACAACACACATAATCGAAAAAAGTTCAAAAGAGCCTGCCATGGAAAAAACACATTTAGAAAAAAAGCCCGCAGAAACAATTCAGGAAGACGCAAGCGGAATCTATCACATCGCAGAAGACCTGCCTCTGAATTCCATGACACTGGACGAAAAATTCAAGCAGCTGGTAGATTCAGTTTTGGGGTGATATATGCAGACTTTTTTACTGCTCAGCGGACTCTATCTTCTTTTTGCACTTCCTGCCTCAATATACGACAGCTGGACTTTCCGCGTACCCCTGTGGTATATAGGAATAGGTGCCATTTCCCTCATCGTTTTCTATGTATTCCACCCCTACCCCTTCAGTTCCAGCTTTAAGGTCTTCGGTCTGGGAAACCCGCTGGTTGCGGCCATAAGCGCAGGCCTGCTCTATTTTTTTGCCCGTCTTTTAACAGGCGGTGCATTAGGCTGGGGAGACGTTATCTTCGGCACCTTTACGGCACTCTACACAGGTTTTCCCCTGGTATTCTTTGCCACAGCCTTTGCCGCATTAAGCGGACTCCTCTTTTACCTCGCTCTTGCAGTGCGGGACAGCTGGAGTAAAAAACAGCCTTTTATCTTCCGCCCGATTTTTGCAATTCCCTATATTCCTTTCATCACCTTTGGAGCAATTCTTTCGCAAGTCCTGTTCCGCTTTTTCTTCTAATATGCTATACTGACCGCATTATGGAAATTGACTTAAAAAAACTTAAAAAAGTATACAAAAATATTTCCACGTCTGATTATGTAACCGCCGTAAAGGATGTCAACCTGCATATTCCGTCAAACACCATTTTTGGTATCATTGGAAAAAGCGGTGCAGGTAAATCTTCTCTGGTACGCCTTATCAGTCTGCTGGAAGAACCTGACTCAGGAGAAGTTCTCTATGACGGAGTCCGCGTTGATACCCTCTCCGGCAAGGCTTTAATTGAACGCCGCAGAAAGAGCGGCATGATTTTCCAGAACTTCAATTTGTTTTCATCTCGCAATGCAGCCCAGAACATCGCCTACCCTCTGGAAATCTGCGGTGTCTCAAAATCAGAAATACGCAGCCGGGTAGCAGAACTTCTGGACTTAGTCGGCCTTGCAGACCGTGCAGAAGCACCCGTAAGCACTTTGAGCGGCGGACAGAAACAGCGCATTGCCATAGCCCGGGCCCTGGCCAACAAACCGGACATTCTTTTCTGCGATGAGGCAACCAGTGCCCTTGACCCGCAGACCACCCAGTCAATTCTCAACCTGATTCGTGAAATCCAGAAAAAAATGAACCTGACTGTCGTGATGATTACCCACCAGATGGAAGTCGTTCGCGATGCATGCAGTCTCGTTGCAGTTGTAGACAAAGGCCTTGTCGTAGAACAGGGCAATGTTGATGACATTTTCATGCATCCCAAAAGTGAAGTCACAAAGGATTTTCTTTCTCACCTTCATCAGGAACCTCAAAGCGATCAGGAAAAAGGCCTTATCCGCTGGAGCAAGGCAGGCGGAAAATACATTCTCCGCTTTCACAACACAGCCACCGACCAGCCTGTCATCAGTGACATTGCAAAGAAGTTTGACATTTCCTTTAATATCCGTGCTGCCGGCATCCAGTCAGTTCAGGAAAACAAAGTAGGAACCCTGATCATGGATTTTGACGGAGAAGCCGCTGAACTTGCAAAAGTCATGGCATACCTTAAAGATAACGACATCAGCGTAGAGGAGGCAGAATAATGAGCAGCCTGCAAATGATTTATAACCTTGTCTCACAGGCAACCCTGCAGACCCTTTCCATGGTATTTTTTTCCACTCTCTTTTCAGTTCTTTTGGGCTTACCCCTGGGAGTACTTCTCTTTGCAACCGACCCCCTCAGCGGTATTACACCCCACCCCATACTGAACCAGGTACTCTCCCGCATTGTAAACATTCTGCGCTCATTTCCCTTCATCATTCTGATGATTCTGCTCTTTCCTCTTTCCCGCCTGATTCTGCATACCAGTATCGGCACCAAAGCGACCATTGTTCCCCTTTCAATTGCAGCCGCCCCCTTTGTTGCCCGCATCATAGAAACAGCGCTCAAGGAAGTTGACCACGGGGT
>DFDV01000087.1:0-820 GCA_002369025.1 Treponema sp. UBA3819
CAAAGCGGTAATCAACAAAAGAGTTCTTTGTACGCTGAACGACAGTCTGACCTTTTGCTTCATCCCAGCCCATGGTTACCTTAAAGCCGGCATTGAATTCCTGACGGTCGTTCTGAAATTCTTCAAGCTGTCTCTTTGCCTCATAGGTACAGGCCTCGCGGATAGCCTTAAAGGAGTTCAGGTTTTTGATTTCAGAAATAGGCGTATGATAGAGTTTTCCGTCTTCCCACACGTTCAGGTTGATGTTGGCATCGCAGCGCATGTTGCCTTCTTCAAGGTTACCGGCAGTGACTTTTACATAGCGCAGGATTTCCTGTACAGTCTGCATAAAAAGCGCCGCTTCGTCAGGAGAAGACATATCCGGCTTGGTGACAATTTCAATCAGGGGTGTGCCTGAACGGTTGTAGTCGATATATGAGTGGGCACCCTGCAGGTGAAGGGACTTTCCTACGTCCTCTTCCAGGTGAATGCGCTCAATGCGGACACGGCGGTATTTATTGTCGATGATACAGTTTTCGCCCTTAAAGTTTACAGGCCGGTGTTTTGCGCCGCCAACCTGCTCATCCTTTGGAAAGTGAGAAAGGGGCAAATCCACATAACCGTCAGTACAAAGAGGAATATCGTACTGGGTAATCTGATAGCCCTTGGTCAAGTCAGGATAAAAATAATGCTTGCGGTCAAATTTCGTAAAATGTGCGATATTGCAGTTTAAGGCAAGTCCCGCAACAGCACCCAGTTCCACATAGCCCTTAGAAATGCGGGGCATGGCACCGGGAAGCCCCAGACAGACGGGACACACACGGGTATTGGGCATGCCGCC
>DFDV01000087.1:874-7127 GCA_002369025.1 Treponema sp. UBA3819
TAGCGGTTTTCGCAGGCACAGAAAGCCTTAGTCTTGGTTAAAAGCTGTGTATGAATCTCACAGCCGATTACGATTTCATATTTATCGATAGCCATTTTTCGCTCCAAAAAATTCGACGCAATAGTAACAAGATATTATAACGAATTTCAACGGGATGTTGTAGTAGGTTTTGGGAGATTTTTACATCCCCCAAAAAAATCTTTATTCTGTAAATGCCTTAATCAGTTTTTCCACGGCGGCAGCATCATGGCCGTTTTCAATAAGCTGATTTTTGTACCAGCTGACAACGCCTTCCGTAGCCTTTTTAAAGCTTTCCGTATCAATTTCTTCGTTTTCAGTTACAGAAATCATTCCCTTTTCCTTCCAGTCCTTGATAAGCTCATCGCACTCATAGCGGTTGATTGCACGCTCAAAGTCAACGGCCTTGCGGGCATTTTCATCAAGAATGCGTTTCTGCTCATCATTCAGGGAATCGTAGACATCACCGTTCATGCAGAAGAAAAGGCAGTCGTAGTAAGCATTCCAGAGGGAAATGTACTTCTGCACGCTCTGAACCGAAGCCGATGCAATTGACGGCAGGGGATTTTCCTGGCCTTCCACGGTATTCTGCTGAAGGGCAGTATAGGTTTCTGACCAGTTCATATTGGTCGCATTTGCACCCCATGCGCGGTAAGCCTGCATAAGCAGATTGCTGCCTGCGACACGGATTTTAAGGCCTTCCAGATCAGAGACACTCTTAATGGGACGGCGGGAATTGGTAAGCTGACGGAAGCCGTTCTCTGCAATGCCAAAGCAGTGAAGGTTGAGCCCCTCAAGAATTTCCTTGAGCATGCGGCCGGCCTCTCCGTCAAACTTTGCGTCCGCATCTTCGTAGTTTGAGTAAATGTAGGGAAGAGAAACTACGTTAAAGCGGTCATCCAGAGCCGAGTAAATAAGGTTGGAGTGCATTGAAAGCTGAATGGGGTCTCCTTCGCGAAGAGCCGCAATACCGTCCGGCTGGCTTCCGTTTGTCAGCTGGTCAGAAAAGCCGTCCACCAGAACAGTTACTTTTCCGCCGCTGGATTCCTTCATCAGTGCTGCAAAATAGCGGCCAGCCTTGGCCCAGGTACAGGTTTCTCCCGGAGAGCAGGCAAAATGCCAGGTTATTTCCGGCCATTCCACTGTTGCGGGTGCGGCTTCCTTTGAAGCGTCATACTGCTCATTGTCATAAAGGGCAACTGTACTTCCGTCACCGGCAATCAGATTTGCCTTTACCACATCCACTCTGGCACGGGGCCAGTAGGTATAGGCAATCAGCACGGCAAGACTTACCCCAATCATGGGAAGAACGGCTTTTGAAATCTGCGGGAGGGTAACCTTAATGTTCTCTTTGATTTTAAGACTGATGGCAACAAAAAGATTTATTCCCACCGGCGGAGTAACCTGACCGATTGCAAGGTTCACTGTAGCAATGATACCGAATACAATGGAATCAAAGCCCAGAAGCCGGCAGACAGGAATCATAACCGGAATAAAAATGTACATTGCACTGTTTGCGTCAATAAAGCAGCCCGCAATCAGGAAAATAATATTGATTACCAGCAGGAATACAATCCTGTTTGCTGAAACGGCTTCAAGAATTTCTTCCGCGGCATGAGAAATACCAAAAAGCGTACAGACATACGAAAAGAGGGTTGCAGAACCAATGATAATCATTATGCTTCCAGTAGTCTTTGCTGAATCTACCAGAATCTGCACCATATCCTTGAGTCTTACCTCCCGGTAGATGAACATTCCCACGATAAGGCCATAGACTGCCGCTACTGCCGCCGCCTCAGTCGGTGTAAAGACCCCGCCGTAAATTCCGCCAAGAATGATGACGGGCATTAAAAACGCCCATGACGCATCCTTAAAGGCAAGCAGTCGTTCTTTTGCGCTTGAGCGGGCTTTTGTAGACTGAATGTTCTTGCGGCGGACTTCTATCAGGACAACGGCTATCAAAGCCAGTCCCATGAGGATTCCGGGAACAATACCCGCCATAAATAGTTTGCCTACATCGTCACCGGTAATTGAAGCGTACACAACATAGGCAATGCTGGGCGGAATGATAATCGCAATGGAAGAAGATGCGGCCATAAGGGCGGTCGCAAAGGCGGCGGAAAAGCCTGCCTCAATCATAGCCGGAATCAGAATTGCACCAAGAGCCGCAACAGTTGCCGGACCGGAACCGGAAATCGCACCAAAAAGACAGGAAACGATAACGCAGACAATAGCAATGCCGCCCCTTTTGTGTCCGATACAGGCATTTACAAAGGCAATAAGACGCTTTGAGATTCCCGCCTTTGCCATGATATTGCCGGAAAGAACAAAAAATGGAATGGCAAGCAGAAGCGTTTTACTGATGCCTGAATAGGTATTCACGGCAACGACAGAAAGTTTCTGACCGGCCGCAAGAATTGCCGCCACAGAAGATGCGCCCAGACAAATTGCAATCGGCACATCAACAATAAGCAGAATAAAAAAGACTGAAAAAAGAATTGCCGTGATCATCTGCAGGCCTCCTCATTTTTTCTGGCCGCAAAATAATTCTGAAGATTTTCAATAAAATGTAAAATCAGGCAGAGCCCGCAGAGGGGAATAAATGACCAAAAAATCCAGCGGGGCAGATGCATGACAAAAGTATGCTCTCCCTGCTGCATGCTTGACATCGTGCGGATAAAGCCTTGCCATGCAAGAATCATACAGTAGATAATGCACACGACACTGGAAAACAATTTCTGGACTGTTTTTTTACTTCCAGAAAGACGGCTTGAAAGCAGGGAAAGACCGATAAGACCCTCATTTTCCCCTGCACAAAGGGCTGCCCCCATAAGGGAAACAAGGACAAAGAGGGCAACAACAAGTTCGTCGGCAAAAGCTAGCGAATGATTAAAAACAAACCTGCCGATAACATTTGCAAATGTAAAGACAAGCGTGACACACATGGTAACTGCCAGAATAAACTTTTCAAGTCTGGCAACAAGACTCATCACTTTCTTAAACATCGAGTTCCCCCAGGGCAAGCACTGCATTACGCACACAATCCGGACATTCACAAAGCACTTTGCCACTTTCGGCTCCCTTCAAATCCTTGCAGGTAACCGCTCCGCACTTCTGGCGGAATTTTGCAAGCAGTTCCCGGCTCAGGCGGACAGTTCCCTGCCCTTTCGTGCGCAGACCAAGAATCATGTTTGCACCAATCAAAGCCCCGCAGGTCGCTTCCATACAGCCCATTCCGGCCGCAAAACCCGCAGACATTTTCTGCAGAGTCTCTTCATCGGTATCCGTCAGATCTGCCAGCACTTTTGTTACAGCCTGACAACAGTTGCACTGACCCGTCGCCTTTAAGTTTGCGGCGGCATCCGCCCTTTCCTGAATAGTCATTGTCTACCTCTTTTTTACGCCGAAGCCTCTTCAGCTCCTTTAAAAACACTGCGTTAGCAGTCGTGCAGGAGGCACGAAATCGCAGTTTTGCCAACGGCAAAATCTGCAAATGATAAAAAGTACAAGGAAGTACTTTTTATCATGCCTCCTTTGTTTTTCAGTTTACAAATTCCCTGTGTCATACAGCCCATGGGGCAGAATGTACACCAGCTTCTGGGTTTGTACAGAGCCATCACAATCAGTCCGATAAGGGTAGATGTGAGCATGAGACTGTAAAAACCATAACTGAATTGTACCACCCAATCGAGGTTTTGGGGAAGTAAGCCGGGAGTATAAGCCCATTTCCAGGGCAGCACCTTGCAGAAAAGTCGCCTGAGCCGGGGTCAAATCTTTCCAGAATGCAAAAATATCTTTCATCATGCAAAGCCTCCGGTAAAAAAAATATGGCAACCACACCTGACATGCGGTTGCCATACACAGAATATAATATCCGGTTATTCTTTGTCTACATCATTACATTGATTTTCCGGCGCCGGCATTGCCAGAGACACTGCTCTTTGCCGTTGAAGTAGAATCAAGTGAGTATGAGTAGCTTACGCTGAAAGGCTTTGAGGAACTTGTGGTAGACTTGTTTCCACCAGAAGAAGAGTCAGCATTTCCGCTGGCATAGAGAGTTCCGTAAGAATCCTTAAAGCTGTATTTGATTCCGCTTCCGAAAATATTGTTTTCTGCAATGATAAGGGCATTTGCACGGACACCAACCGCATACTGCTGGGCATAGCGAGGATTTGATGCAGCGTAATAATTGTTAAAGAGATGCAGGCGTGTATTGCGAACCATTGGCAGGCGCTGACCACAGTTGTAGAAGTAGTTGTGGTGAATGGTCACAGTACGTGTTGAGTTAGAACCGTCTGAATCGCTTGAACCAATCAGCATCGTCTTGTCGTGGTCCTGGAATTTGTTCCATGAAATGGTGATGTTTTTGATTGAACCCTTCATGTCCAGAAGTCCGTCATAAGTCTGCCATTTTTCGCTGGTTGAACCGCCAGTCTTTACCGTTGTGTAGCCCATGGTATCCTTAAAGGTACAATGGTCAATCCAGATGTTGCTTGAAGAACCCTGAATTACAACGCCATCCCACTGAGCATTGTAACCGTCACTCTTTTCGTGATGGGGGAAGGGATCGTATGCATCCTGAATGGTCAGATTTCTGAGCACAACATTTGAAACACTTGAGATATTGAGTGAACCGCCCTTGAGTCCTGAAGAAGAAGTCTTACCCACAATCCAGGTGTTAGAAGCAATGTTTACCTTGATGATGTTTCCGTATGCAGAGTTACATGCCCAGAGGAGCTTTCCCAGAGAGCTGGCCGGAGAAGAAGATGATTTATCATCAGTTGAAGTTGAACAGCCTTTTGCATAGGCGGTAACAAATGATGAGTAAGATGAATACTTGCTTGAAGTATTTGACTTTACCAGTGAATCAAGTTTGCTCGTTGAGCCGCCTGCGCTTGAAGGCAGATAGCCGTCAGAAAGGTCAATCATGCCGTTTACGTAGATGACGTAACCGCCCTTCTTTGCGTAGGTGATGAAGTCTGAGCGTGAAGAAACAGTAACTGTGCTTGAAGGCTTAGAAAGGCTTGCAAATCCTACAGGCTTGTCGTTGAGGGAAAGTGAAGAGCCGCTAGATGAGCTGGAAGATCCACTTGAAGAACCGCTTGACGAGCCGGATGAACTTGATGAGCCTGAAGATGAAGAACCAGATGATGATGAACCGAAGAAGCCGTTGTTTTTGCCCAGCGTATCTACATCCCATGACTTTGAATCTGCAGAGAATTTTCCGCCTGTGGTAACCCTGCGGTTCAGAATGACATTTCTGTTGGCATATTCAGCAGATTTTACGGAGCTTGAAAGAGTTCCGATTGAACTGAGTTTTGAACCGAACTTTGAGGCTACGGTAGAATCCATCTTCCAGCCGATGTACTGCTGGTCACCTGTTCCCATTGCGGCATTTTTTGCAGCAGAGCTTACCCAGCCACTTCCGCCGAATGAACAGCCAACTACAGCACCCTGATTGTAATAGTTGGAATTTGAACCCCAGGGATTTCTGAAGAGATATGTTGAGTTTCCGCTTGCACTGTTGAGGGTACAATTCAAAAGAACAAGGCCCTTACCCATTGTTGAAGCAACCGTAGCGCGGGGAGCCATGACATAGGCTTCGTGAGAAGATGCGGAAGAGTCATAGACAGAAGCGATTGTACATTCTTCGTAGAGAGCAACGATACCGCTTGATTCCATCCAGATGAAATCAACATCGCCTTCCACATAGCACTTGTAGAACCAGGCCTTTCCTGTCGTGCGCATTGTATCCTGATGTCCCTTAAAGGCACAGTTGTATGCGGCAAGAGTTCCCGTTGAGTCAAAGCCCAGAACTTCTGCCTGAACATCAGTTTTTCCGTAGGTAGCGCGGTCATAGTCACTCTGCAGGGTAAGATTCTGCAGGACGATATTACATGAACCGCTCAGTTCCATAAGTTCACGGCCCTTTTCGCTCTTCATGTTTGTTCCGTGGCCTTTGATAACCGTGTCAGAATATGAAGAAGTTGCACCTTTGATGGTGATTGAAGCTGAACCGTTGTAATAGATGTAGTTTTCGTTATAGGTTCCCTTGGGAATTACAATCGTGTAGCTTCCTGAAGAACCTACTGCAGCCAGAGCACTCTTGATTGAAGAATAAGTACCTGTTGCTGTATTGGAGGAATTGTAGAGGGTAATCTTGCTTACTGATGAAGATGAACCGGAAGAGGATGAACCCGAAGAAGACCCTGAAGATGAACCGGAGGATGAAGAA
>DFDV01000039.1 GCA_002369025.1 Treponema sp. UBA3819
CCGGATCGTCATAGACAAACATCTTACGGTTGTCAAATTCATCACGTTTACCTTTGTTCCAGTTACGCACTGCACGGTAGTAGCCTACGATACGAGCGTACACTTCAGTCTGTGTGCCGTGAACATCTTTGAGAGCTGCTTTTGTCTCTGCAATTTCTGCGTCGATTGCTTCAAGTGTCCTTGTTTTTGGTGCCATTGTAATCCCCCTTTTTTTCTCTTTTAGAAAAATATTCACCCTTTATTTATTGCACTAAATATAGTGTATTTTTAGTGTAATGTAAAGGTACTGACACTATATATATCGGTCTGTACCTTATTTTTCTTTACCTTGCTGCAAGCAATTCTGCACGTTCTTTTTCAAGTTTCTGCAGTTTAAGCTTAAGCTGCTGTTCACGTTCTGCCTTACACTTGGGACATTCAAACTGCTGTCCCGTAAGATAGCCGTGTACCGGGCAGATGGAATAGGTCGGACTGATTGTGATGTAAGGAATGCGGTAATTGTTCATTACGCTGCGTACCAGATCACGGCAGGCCCGCCAGTCTTTAATCTGTTCACCCATGAATGTATGGAAGACGGTACCGCCTGTATACTTGGTCTGCAGGTCTTCCTGTTTGTCCAGGGCTTCAAATACATCACTTGTGTAATCAACAGGGAGCTGGGTACTGTTGGTGTAGTAGGGCTCACTGCTGCCACTGGTGATGATGTCCGGATAGTTCTGCTTGTCATGGCGTGCAAGACGATATGACGTGCTTTCTGCAGGAGTTGCTTCCAGGTTAAAGAGTTCTCCTGTCTTTTCCTGATAGTCCTGCATGCGCTCCCTCATATGGTCGAGCACTTCGCAGGCAAATTTGTGGCCCCTGGGGTCTACAATGTTTACTCCCAGGAAGTTGAGACAACATTCGTTCATGCCGCACAAACCGATGGTATTAAAGTGATTGTTCAGTGTTTTGAGGTATCGTTTTGTGTAGGGGAAAAGTCCGCCGTCCAGAAGTTTCTGGATTACCTTGCGCTTTGTGGAAAGACTCTGTTTTGCCAGATCCATGAGGTAGTCAAGGCGGGCGTAGAATTCCTTTTCGTCCTTTGCAAGATAACCGATCTGCGGCAGGTTAATCGTTACAACGCCAAGGCTTCCGGTAAATTCGTCTGAACCGAAAAGACCGCCACCGCGCTTTCTGAGTTCACGCTTGTCAAGGCGAAGACGGCAGCACATTGAGCGCACGTCACTTGGATTTAAGTCTGAGTTTACAAAGTTCTGGAAGTAGGGCGTACCATATTGGCTGGTCATTTCAAAGAGGAGCTTTGCATTTTCGCTGTCCCAGTTGAAATTTTTTGTGATGTTGTAGGTAGGAATGGGGTAACCGAATCCGCGTCCTTCTGCATCACCTTCCAGCATAATCTGAATGAAGACTTTGTTGATGAGATCCATCTCTTTCTGGCAGTCTCCATAGGTGAAGTCCTGTTCCTTTCCTGCGACGATTGCAGGTTTGTTTTTAAGGTCATCCGGGCAGACCCAGTCCAGCGTAATGTTCGTGAAGGGAGCCTGTGAACCCCAGCGGCTGGGCGTATTGATGCCGAATACATAGCTCTGAATGCACTGGCGAACCTGTTTTTCGTCAAGATTGTCAGCGCGTACAAAAGGAGCAAGGTAAGTATCAAAAGAAGAGAAGGCCTGTGCGCCTGCCCATTCATTCTGCATGATGCCCAGAAAGTTTACCATCTGGTTTACCAGAGTGGAAAGGTGGGCTGCAGGCTGTGAGGAAATTTTTCCGCTGACACCGCCCAGACCTTCCTGAATCAGCTGACGCAGAGACCAGCCTGCGCAGTAGCCGGAGAACATGGAGAGGTCATGGATATGAAAGGCACAGCTTTTGTGTGCTTCTGCGATTTCCGGAGTATAGATGTTTTTGAGCCAGTAGTTGGCAGTGATTGTTCCGCTGTTGTGAAGAATCAGACCGCCGAGAGAAAAGTTTACGTTTGCGTTTTCGTTTACGCGCCAGTCAGTCTGCCCCAGATAACCGTCCATCGTTTTGTTGATGTCCAGCATGAGACTCTTGGAGTCGCGCATTGCCTCGTGGCGGGCACGATAGAGGATATAGGCCTTTGCGATTTCGACTTCTTTTGCTTCAATCAGCACATTTTCTACAATATCCTGAATTTCTTCGATTGCAGGAATGGAATGTGCGCGGCGACCTGCCAGAAGCAGACGCAACTGTTCTTCCACGGAGTCTGTAAGTGCAATTGCCTTGTCGGGATTTGCACGTTTTTCCACAGCTTCAATGGCTTTGCCGATGGCATTCTGGATTTTGTTGCGGTCGTAAACTTCAATTTTTCCGTTGCGCTTTACAACCTGTTTGATAAACGACTGCGTTTCTGCATCGCTTGACTTTCCCAGAAAACTCCTCCATTCCGGGAAGACAGACTGTTCTGACTGATTCTGCTGGTCACTCACTTTTTTCCCCTCCAGTCTTTTCAGTTTCCGGCTGACCAAGACTGTTCACTTCATTTATGAATTCATCTAAGTTTTCAAAATGTTTGTAGACGGATGCAAAGCGGATGTAAGCCACCTTGTCCACCTGGCGCAGGCGTTCCAGAACAAGTTCACCCAAATCCGTTGTGGAGATTTCCCGGGTTGTCTTGCCTTTCATTATTGCCTGATCTTCAATATCATTTAAGATATTTTCTATCATGTTGGTAGAAACAGGACGTTTTTCCAGAGCGCGTTCGATACCTTTTTCCAGTTTTGCCCGGTCAAAAGGCTGCCGTCTGTCGTCGCTTTTTACTACCATGAAGGGCTTTTCTTCAATGCGTTCGTAACTGGTAAAACGATAAGAGCAACTCATGCACTCTCGCCGCCGGCGTATTGCTTCGCCGTTTGCCATTGTTCGTGATTCTATAACCTTGTCGTCAAGGCTTCCACAGTAGGGACACCGCATCTTTTTCCCACCCCAAATTTAGCGTACTTTCTAGTATTAAACTCATTATATACCACTAGATATGAACTGGCAAGTAAGAAAATGTGAATTTATTTGAAATTTACCGAACTTTTTTTTTCTGCTTAGAAAAGTCATTTTTTGAAAAAGCCTATAATTATATAGTAAATAGATATGCATAAGATTGTATATTTTTCCCTCTTGTGTTATTTTTAAGGTATGAAGATTTTAAGACTGCTTCCATTTGTCCTTTGCTTTTCATCTTTTTTATTGACGGCAGAGGAAAATAGACTTAGCCTGTCACTTACCACTGATGTCGCCTATCATACAAAGACCTATTACGAAGCGGGAGACAGTCATTTTGCAGCTCCAGATGAACCCTTCCGTATCATAAAAGCCCGTACGACTTTTGCGGCATCCTATAAGATTCCGGTCCTTACGGGGGAGTCTCCTCTTTTTGCAGGAAACAACATAACCTTTACGGGAAAAGTCATGCTGACGCCAGTTTCTCTTGCACCGACTCTTTCCGTCACTTTTTCTCCGGCGGCTTTTTTTGATCTGGAGGCCGGCATTGATTCAGGAAGCGGCTGGAATATTGGTATGCTGAAAGGTCTCCGTCAGTATAATCCTGCAAAAAAGACCTATGATGACATCACATCCTTTTCCGCCTGGTATATCCAGCCTTATGTAAAAGCCACGATAAAATTTGACGTGGGTGCTTTATGGCCGGGAGACTGGCATCATATTGTTGGTCTTGCTTCTTTTGGAGTAGGCTATCAGTCACTTGTGGGTGCCAGTCAAAAAATCTGGGAGTTTCAAACTTATGCAGGACATGCAGACGGTATGGTCTATGCCCAGTACTATGTTATCGGCTATCAGATGCCCATAAAACTTTCGATGATTGCCATGACCTTTGATTTTACCGGACATTTTTTTGCATCCGATTACGGCGAATTTGCTGATTCCTTTTGCGGTGATTTTATGACCAAAGAAATCGGCCCCATGTTTGAAATAACCCTGAATAAAAAGAATATTCTGTATGCGGGCATCTTTTTCTTAGCCCGCCGTAGTTTTAAGGAAGAACACACTGAGGAAGAAGTTGAACCCTCTCTGACATACAGCGGAACTGAATGGCTGTGGGATTATTCAGCCGTGAGGTGGGTGCATTACTTTAACTAGTTTTTCCGGCTTTCGATTGCACGGGCTTTTTCATAAGCGTCATTCAGGCTGACTGAAAAGAGGCGGGGAGTGAGGACTATGATTTTCCGCAGGGAGTTTTTTCCGCCCCTTGCTTTCCATGCGGTATCGATGCGCTGCCAGCAGGTAACGATACGGGGTATGAAGGTGAGTGTCATGCCAAGAAGGTCTGCAAATTTGCTTTCTTCTTTTCTTGTAATAAATCTTTCTATTGTGGAAAAGCCATGGCGGAACTGAATGTTGCTGGTTGTGCGATAAAAAAGCGATGTAATTGAAAGTGAAAGTCCCATGCGGACAAAAAGCAGCGCGTACTGGGGTGCAAAAATGAAGAGATTTTTAAATTCCAGCCAGGAAATGGGCTGTCCGCCTGACTCTGCTTTCCATGCGGATATGTTGTAGATAAACGATGTATTGTAGAGCAAAATCAGATAGAAAAGAGTGGGCTTTAAGTCGTTGCAGATGTCTTTTGCCGTAAAGCCCAGAATTTTTGCAAGTATGAGGACTGAGGCCCATAAGCCCAGGGCGGGCAGTGTCTCAAGCTGAAAGGCTAGAATGGCGAGTATGGGAATCAGAAGAACTTTTATCCATGCCGGAGTCTTGTGGAGAAAGGTATGACCGCTTCTGTAGTGAAAAAATCGTCCGGCTTCTATCATAGCCACACCAGATCAGTCAGGGAATTGTAGGCCGCCAGAGGGTTGCGAATGCTCCACTGGGACAAATCCCTGGTCAGGGCTTCAGCCGGGATTCCGTCAAAGACAAGTTTTCCCTTCTGCAGAATGATAAAATGGTCGGCCATAGCCAGACATTTTTCGATTTCATGGGTGAGAAGAAGAATTGTTTTACCTTCCTTGTGAAGGCTTGTAATCAGTCTGTTTACATCCTGAACGCCGGGGTAGTCAAGATTGGCATAAGGCTCATCAAAGATGATGATGTCCCTCTTTAAGGCGAGAATTGCGGCCACGGCAAGGCGTCTTTTTTCTCCGCCACTTAAGAATTCTGCCGGAAAATCAGCTTTTTCCAGCAAAGAAACTGCCTTCAGGGCTTCTTCAACGGCGGCATTTCGTTCTGCCTTTGGAATCTTGCAGTTGCGCACGCTGACCAGAACATCTTCCCTGGGACTTTCTCCAAGAATCTGCGTGGCGGCATCCTGAAAAACCAGTCCCGGCTTTGAAGAAACGGTGACTGAACCCGCAGAGCATTTCATGAGGCCAGAGATGATGTTCATCAGTAAGGATTTTCCGCTTCCGTTTGCGCCGCCGATGACAGTAAGGGATGATTTTTCTATTGAAAAGGAAATGTCTTCAACCGCATGAAAATAATTTCCGGGATTTTCTTCTGAACGGAAGCGCTTGGAGACATGTTCCAGAATGATTGCTTTTTCTGACCTTTCCTGCATGTATGAATATCAGTCCTTTTTTATGTCCGCATCATCATCAATAAGATAGCGGGCAACCACAGGACGAATCAGCAGGGAGAGGATGATGGTGACAATAATTTTTATGCTGTCTCCCGGAATAAAGGGAATCAGACAGATTTTGAGGGCTTCGTGCAGGCTTTTTGCTGCTCCCTTTGCTTCCATAACGGCCATAAACCAGGGAATACCTGCCGCATAGTTCAGGATAAAGGCTACCAGAGTTACAAGAATGATTTTTCCAACAATTTTTGCAGTCAGTTTTTTTTCTTCCAGTTTTGGACTGCCTGCAATAAGACCGGCAGCAAGGGCTCCGACAAAATAACCGATTAAAAATCCGCCGGTCGGACCTGAAATAATGGCAATACCACCCTTAACACCGGAAAAGACCGGAATGCCCAGGGCGCCCAACAGCAAAAAGATTCCGACTGCGGCGGCTCCGTGAATACTTCCCAAAATGACGCCGGACATGAGTGCAAACATATTCTGCACAGTAACCGGAACAAGCCCGATTGGGATGGAAATAAAACAGCCTGAACAGATGAGGGCTGCAAACAATGCGATGAATACAGAACGAATGGTGCTTTTTGACATAATTGTAAACCTCTTTTTGATAAAATAAGGTTAACGATTTAGAGAGGGAATGTCAAGAATTCTCGTTCAAGGTAAAAAGAAGGATGTAAACTGCGGCAAGCAGGGCAAGTATACCAATGAGCCAGTCTCCCAGGCGGGCGTAGACTGTCATTTTTCGCTCATAAACGGGAATTTTTGCCGCAAGGGCAGTTTCCTTAAAAAGCGGAAGAGTTTCTTTCATTCTGCCGGCGGGGTCTACGATTGTGGTGACGCCTGCATTGGTGGAGCGGGCCAGAGTCGTGCGGTATTCAATGGCACGGTATGAAGCTACGACAAAATGCTGCCATTCTGCGCTTTCAGTCTGAGACCAGGCGTCATTGGTCAGGTTGATAAAGACTTCACTTCCTGCCAGATATAGTTTGCGGCAGACTTCTGCAAAGGCATCATCAAAGCAGATTGGAGTAGAAAGGGTAACGGACTGTTCGTCTTCAGTTTTCTCGTTGCCGGCAAGGGAGATGACTTTTGTCGTACCCGGTTCATAATGGAGGGGTGTGGAAATGGGAATCTTAAAGAGAATGGGTCTGCTTCCCTGTACCCATCCGTAGGAAAAGCCTGCAATCTTTTTGATAAAGGCCCGGACTGCCTCATATTCCACAAAAGGAATGCGCTCTGCAAAGGGAACCAGGTGCATTTTAATGTAGGCACCCTGATAGACTCCGTACTTGTCAATAAGCACTGTGGAATTTCCGTACTGATGTAAGTCCCTGTTGATGGTAAGGGGAGCGCCGATGATAAAGGGCACGCGCATTTGCCGGATAAAGGGAATCAGAGGCTTTTCGTCAGGAAAATAGCTGTAGTAACTTTCTGCGTTTGGAAAATAACGGGCAAGAACTGCTTCACTCCATACGACCAGATCGCACTCAAGACCTTCGCTTTTGAATTCATTGATTTTTTCTTCAGAGAGTCGCTGGGAAATGGCTATGACTTCTTCGTCTGTGTCATCCCAGGGGTCAAGATTCTGCTGTACGAGTACGGCATTGAGGGTTTTGATGGGATGACGGGGAATCAGATACTGATAGGCACTGTAGAGGACAACGATTGCCGTAAGGGCAGAAAGTGTTTTTGCGCAGCAGAGCCAGGCAGAGTAGAGTTTTTTTGATTCCTTTTCTTTTGCAAACTGAGGAAGCTGCAGGATTCCTTCGGCAAAGGCCGCACTGGTCAGGCTGTAGAGGAAAGTGACTCCGTAGGGGCCTGTGATGTCAGCAATCTGTGTGACAAGGGGCATGGTGTAGGCTGTCATGGAAATGGTGCCCCAGGGGTAGGCGAGAAAGCCGAAAGATTTTGCCCATTCCCAGACGGTGTAGGTTCCTGCAAACCAGAATATTTTGAGGGGAATGGAAAAAGCACTGAGCCCGGCTCCTTCCCGCAGTTTTCGTGTTTCAGTCATGTGGGAAAATGGAAAGAAAAATACCAGTGTTGCAAATGCACAGACAAAGGCAGTTCCCAGTGCGGAGGCACCCAGCGTGAAAAATGCAAAACCCCGGAAGTTTCCCAGCCAGAAACTGGAAAGCATGTGGGTGGTAAAAGCGAGAATCCATCCGTGGCAAAAGGCAGTGCGATAGTTTTTTGTCTGGGAAAGGGCAACGTAAAAAGGAGCAAGAGCAATTATTCCTAAAACCGGTGAGCCGAGGGGAAAGAGTTCATTTGGAATTGCAAGGGAAAGGACGACGCCGGAAAAAAGAGAACAAAAAACTTGTAAAATTCGACACATTATTGTAATATTATAGTAACAAAGAATTACATATTCAAGTAAGAAGGATTGGTTGTCAGATGAAGCAGGTGGTTGAGGCTCATAGAGAAGAATTTGGAGAAGATCCGGAAATTGTTGTCTCCGCTCCGTCACATATGCACCTGATTGGTGAACATTCATGGTTCTTTAAAGATAAAACTCTTTCAATGGCGGTAAATATTCCCGTCTATGTAGCCTTGTCTTTCCGAGATGACAGTG
>DFDV01000006.1:0-2747 GCA_002369025.1 Treponema sp. UBA3819
TAAATTTAAAATAATTAGGGCTGCCCATTTCTTTTTGGACAGCCCCTGCGACGAGTCAATCTGCAATAGGCTTGAACGTCAGTGAAAGCCGGGACTTAAGTCTCAGCTTGGGAACCGAGCCTTATAGGCTGTGTTCAAACCACCCGTTTGACGGGTGGTTTGTGATTTATCTCGTCTGCAAAAAACCACAGATTGCACGGATAAACTCAGATTAGACACAGATAATAAAAAACATCCGTGCCCCATCCGTGTCCCATCCGAGTGCATCTGCGTCCATCCGTGTCATCCGTGCCCCATTTTTTTCCCCCGGCCTGTCTCCCGGCTGTCGTCTGCTGACACAAAGCCTGCAATCTGTTACAATACCTTTATGAATACGATTTCAATTCCCTGTACTCTTGCTGAAGGTGCAGTACTTCCCGAATACAAAACATCTGGTGCGGTCGGCTGTGACCTTTGTGCTTTTTTGTCCCAGCCTGTTATCCTGCAGCCCGGCGACCGGGCAATGATTCCAACCGGTCTTGCCTTTGCCATTCCCTCTGGCTATGAAATTCAGGTGCGCCCCCGGTCAGGGCTGGCGGCAAAGAATGGCGTAACCGTCCTGAATACACCCGGTACCATTGACTCAGACTACCGTGGCGAAGTAAAGGTAATCCTTATAAATCTTGGAAAAGAAGCCTTTACAGTCAGCAATGGAGACCGCATCGCCCAGTTGGTTGTCGCCCCTGTAACAATCGGTGCTTTTCAGCCTGTTGATTCTCTTGATCAGACTGAACGCGGTGCAGGCGGATTTGGCAGCACGGGAGTAGGCAAAAAATAAATGAAGCTTTTGCCTGCCTTTGTAAGCGATTTCATTTACGAATATCTCACCAAGGCTAAGGACTGGCTTGCCGCCACATTCAGCGGTTTTAATCTGCTCAACTGGATTTTCCGCACAAGCGGCAGACTCTGCTACCGGCTGGGATTACGCCGCTTAGGCAATGTCCTGTCTACCACCATGCAGGAAACGAGCGGGGTAAACCGCTTTGTCATGGTGCGCTACCTTACAAGGGAACTTTTTCTCTATTTTTTTATCGCATTTTTGTTTTTCTTCATGGTCTTTTTCTGTAATCAGATTCTTCTTCTTGCAGAAAATATCCTTAAAAAGCGGGTTCCTCTGGCTGATGTTCTCAGGCTCATTTCATATTCACTTCCCATGATTATCGCCCAGTCAGCTCCCTTTGCGACTCTTGTCGGCTTCCTCATGTGTCTGGGCCGTCTTGTTACGGAAAATGAAGTCCTTATTCTCCGCGCCTCAGGTATGGGCTACAAAATTCTGGTACTTCCGGTCATTATTCTGGGACTGGTTATTTCAATCATTTCTTTTTTTGTAAACGACTATCTTCTGCCCCTGGGTACCATCAAATATAATCAGCTTCGCCGTACCATCCTTATGTCCAACCCTGCAATCGAACTGGAGTCCAATTCAGTCAAGCGCACCAATGACAAGACCCTGGTTATCGGCCAGGTAAACGGCACAAATGTAAGCGATTTGATTTTTTTTGATACGGACTCAAGCGGAGAGCAGCGCATTATCGTGGCTGACGCATCGGATGTCAAAAAATCTACGACGGCGGGTGTCCTCATGTCCATTGAAATGAATGATTCAACCGTTGTTTTCTTTGACAGTTCAAAAAAAGAAAATTATGACCTGCTTCAGGCGAAAAACCTTATGCTCAACATCTTTGAGTCATCCTTTTTTAGCGGAAGCGACCGTGTCATCCCCAGTGAGATGACCTCTTATGACTTAAAGCAGCGCATAAAAGAGATGGAAAAAGACACCGGCGTAAATCCCAAGGACCTGAACAAGTACCGCCTCGAATACAACAAGAAGTTTTCCGTGCCCTTTGGTTCCATTTTCTTTGCCCTGCTTGCCTTGCCCCTTGCCCTGATTTTCGGCAAGCACAACGGCCAGACAATCGGCCTGATAATCGGACTTTTCATTTCAGTTGCCTACTGGGCAATGATGATTCTGGGACAGATTTTTGGAAGCCGAAGCGGCATGAACGGCGTTCTTTTGATGTGGATTCCCAATACCGTCATCTTTACGGCGGCCGCATTCTTTTATCTTATGCTGGGGCGCAAATGAAACTGATGCAGTATCTTTTCCGCAGATTCATTCCTCTTTTCCTTGGCGCGCTCATGTTTTTTGCCATGGTTCTTGTGCTGGTAGATCTGCTGATGAATCTCTGGAACTATATTTCAAATCAGGTTCCCGGTCAGACAGTTGGCCGCATCCTGCTCATGTACATACCAAAATGTGTCTGGTACGCAACCCCTCTGGCAATCCTCTTTGCCGTTTCCTATACGCTCAGTGATTTTTACGCAAATAACGAACTTGTGGCGGTTTTTGCATCTGGAGTGCCCCTTATACGCTTTACGGCTCCTCTCCTGGTCCTGTCTTTTCTGCTCAGCATAGGCCTTTTTTTCTTTGACGACCGGCTTGTAGTACCAACCTACGCGATAAAGACCAGTCTGCAGGAAAAGTCCCTCAATAAGGAAAAATCCCTCAATAACGACAGAATTGTAGTCATTTCAGACGAGGGCAATATCGTCTACAAAGCGGACTACTACGACGATTCCTCCAAACGCCTCTACACGGTAATTATTATTGTCCGCAATGAAGACAAAACCCTTGCCGCCATCATCCGTGCGGACTCCGCTGTTTTTCAGAACGACCACTGGAATCTTTCCGGCGGCACCCAGTATTC
>DFDV01000006.1:2878-7435 GCA_002369025.1 Treponema sp. UBA3819
ACCACCTTCCAGAATAATACCGTCAGTGTAGAAACCGTCAGCGCCCGCGAGGCAAAACAATATATCGAGCACCTGCAGAAAGCAGGCCTCCCTTTCAGCGAAGAACTCAGCCTCTACTACAAAAAATTTGCCTTTCCCTTTGTTCTTTTTATCGTCGTCTTTCTTTCCATCGGCCTGAGCGGTAAAACCCGCAAAAATGTCCTTCTGGTCAGTCTTGCCGCCTGTATCAGTGCAGCGGTTCTCTTTTATGTCAGCCAGATGATAACAATGCTTCTTGCAAAGTTCCAGTACATCACTCCCTTTATGGGGGCATGGTTTCCCGTTTTCCTCTTTGTTGCCATCAGTATCGTCCTCTTAAAATATGCCCGAACCTAAATTTGGGCGTTCCGGCTTGCGCCGCCGGCACTTGCGCGGCTTACCTGACGGCCGGTCTGCTTGCGCAGACTGCTTCGCACCGCTACAGCGCCTAACGCATAAAAAAATCTGCCAGCCTAGAGACGAGAAGGGCACATTGTGCTAGAATGCTTTCATGCTGACTAATATTTTTACCATTACCCACTCAGATTCAAATGGACGGGCGCGGACGGGCGTAATGCATTTGCCCCACGGAGATGTAGAGACACCCGTTTTTATGCCGGTGGGAACGAATGCCACTGTTAAGGCACTTACAAAAGACGACCTGGAAGAAATCGGATTTGAAATAATACTGGCAAATACATATCATTTGTACCTGCGCCCAGGCAGCGACACGGTGGAGCAGGCGGGGGGACTGCATGGCTTTTCCGGCTGGAAACGCAACTTTCTTACTGATTCCGGCGGTTTTCAGGTCTGGAGTCTTTCTCCCCTCCGCAAAATCACCATGCAGGGCGCAGAATTCAGAAGCAATATCGACGGCTCAAAGCATCTTTTTACACCGGAAAGCGTGGTGGATGTGCAGGCCCAGTTTAATTCGGATATTCAGATGCAGCTGGATGTCTGCTCCGGCTACGGCATAGAAAAAAAAGAGGCAGTCCGCGCCCTGGAAATTACTGAAAACTGGGCGGAAAGGGCTAAGGCAGAATGGCTTAAAAAACGCGACCAGGGCTATCTTGGCATGCTTTTTCCCATCGTACAGGGAAACTTTTTTGAAGATCTGCGGGCCCGCTCTGCAGAATTTGTCTCAAACCTTGACCTGCCCGGCATAGCCATAGGCGGACTTTCTGTCGGCGAGCCTGCAGAACTCTTTGCTTCCATGCTTGATTATACTGTTCGTCTCCTTCCCCAGGGCAAGGTAAAATATGTCATGGGAATCGGAACTCCCGACTATATTCTGGATGCCATTCACAGTGGCATTGATATGTTTGACTGTGTGCTTCCCACAAGAAATGCCCGCAACGGCTCATATTTTACTCACGACGGAAATCTTTCCATCAAGCAGGAACGCTTTGCCCGTGACTTTACACCTGTTGACCGTGAATGTAACTGCAAGGTTTGTCGCAACTACAGCCGAGCCTACCTGCGCCATCTTTTTAAAGAGCAGGAAATCTTGAGCGCAATGCTGGCAAGTTACCACAATCTCTATTTTCTCCACAATATGATGCACGAAATCCGTAACGCAATTCGGGAAAACAGGTTTGAAGAATATAGAAGTAACTTTTTAACTCGGTTCAAGGCGGGAAACATCCGATAATCGAATGGGGTGCTTATGAAGTTCGTCCTTGCGATAACATTATTTCTTATATTCCTCTTGCCGCTTTCTGCGCAGGTTCCGGCTCCTGTATCTCAGGATACCGGCGAAACCATTGTAATGACTGATGCGGAAAAATCCTCTTCGGACAGTGATGAAGAAAAGCCTGAATATCTTTCCGGCGAAAAACACAGTGTCACCATTCCCTCTGCAAAGCGGCCAAAAAAAGGTGACGGCGACAAAATCAGTGAGCTCGACAGCGGAGACACGGAAGAAGATAAGGAAAAACGCCGGGATACCATACGCTTTGGACTGGAAAGCGAAATTGAAGAACTTATAGATGAACTGACAAAAAAAGAAGACGTACGCTATGCTGATGACATATACGATTTGTTTCAGGATACAAAAAACATAGGCTTAAAGGAAAGGGCTCTGGCTTATTTTGCAAAACTGGAAGACCCCTGTGTAGAAGATTATGCCATTACCATTCTTGATGATCCCTATGATGAAAAACAGAGCACGGTAAACGCCTGCTTTGACTATGTAAAGGCTGTTAAAACAAAAGAAGCCGTTAATCCCGTACTCAATCTTCTGGAAAGCGAAAACGAAGATTATTTTAATCAGTGTCTGGATACTCTGGGAAAGGTGGGCGGAAGCGGAGAGGCTGTCTATCTTACCGAATATCTTGACCGCGAAGATTTGTCCGTTCCTCAGAAACAGGCTCTGGTACGCGTGCTGGGCGAACTTAAAGCGACTGAAACCTACGACAAGCTGGTGGAAATTGCTCAGGATAAGGATGAAAATACCTTTATGCGTATGTACAGCGCGGAAGCTATTGGTGCCATGGGAGAGTCAGATGCAATTCCGGTCCTTCTGGATCTCTATGAAGACACTGACCCCAACATGCGTATTTATGTTATAAAAGGACTCTCCCATTTTCCCCAGGATGCTGATGCCCGAAAGACTATCATTCAGGGAATCCGTGACTCCTACTATAAAGTCCGTCTAGAAGCAATCAATGTGGTAAAGGAGCAAGGGGCATCAGATGCCGTTCCCTATCTGATTCACCGCGCAAAAAATGACCCGGAAAAAGTGGTAAAGGAAGCCACCTATCCGGTTATCGCCCAGCTGAATACAAGAGAAGGAAATGATTTTCTTGTAGGACAGATTAAGGATAAAAAGGTTTCTGATAACACAAAGGCAAAAATTGCAGCCGCCCTGCTGGCAGAAAATCATGCAGGCACAGAGGAGATTCTGGCGCTTGCAAAAGAAATAGCAGGTGATGACATGAAAAATAATCCCCGTAAGTCACTCCGCTATGCACTGGGAAAGGAATTTGCAAAGTACAAGCGCAGTGAATTTGCTGACATTTGCGCGGAATACCTTAAGAGTAAGGATGTAGCTACCCAGGGTACGGGGCTGGACATCTACAATAAAGGTCGCTACAGCAATGTAGAAGCCGATGTGCGCCGCCTGGCAGAACAGTATGACCCGACGGCAAAGACAAAAAATCCCAATGCTCAGAAGGCGTCAAAAATTCTGGGCATAAGCGAAGAAGAAGCAACAAAAAAGGCTGAGGCAAAGAAGGCAGAAAAAGAGGCTGAAAAAGCCGCTAAGGAAGCTCAGAAGAAATCTGCCGCAGGAAAGAAAAATCCTCCTGAAGATGCAGAAAAGCCTGCCAGTCCGCTTGACGCAAAATAATTTTTCTGATATTATCTATATATTCATGCGGGGATGGTGGAATTGGTAGACACGCTAGCTTGAGGTGCTAGTGGCGCAAGCTGTGCCTGTTCAAGTCAGGTTCTCCGCATACAAGGCTGTTCGTTTTTTATGGACAGCCTTTTTATTTGTGTGGCTTTTTTTGTGTTTGTGTGTTAAAATTCAGCATAGGAGCATTGTTATGAAAAGAAATCTGCTGATCGTTTCTGTGATTCTGCTTAGTGTTGCAACATTGTTCGCACAGAATAAAAAGAAAATGACCGCTCAGGAAGTCTGCGCCGTAATGGCTGACCTGGACCGTGTTCCTGACTACAATTATACGACCCTCCTGCTAGAAAATATCAGTAAAAGCGGAAAGTCCGAAGTGCTGGAAATCAAACAGTATGGTGGCGGTGACAATGGCCTTAAGAATGTTGCCTTTGATTTCCGTGCACCTGCAAGCGTCCGCGGTATGCGTGTCCTCCAGCTTGAAAAAGTTAAAAAAGCTGATGACCGCTGGGTATACGAACCCCGTCTGCGCCAGTCCCGCCGCATTCCTATGACAGAACGTACAAAGTCTTTCGGTGGAACTGAATTTACTTACAACGATATGCGCATCCGCAATGAAACAGAAGATAAAAATACAATGATGGATGAAGCTGCTCAGATTACCGTTGCCGGCAGAAAATATATCTGCTGGAAAATCAAGTCAGTGCCCGTCAAAAAGAGTGAAGTAGAGTACGCTTACCGCATTTCATGGGTTGAGCAGGACACCTTCATTCCCGTTCATGTGGAATTCTATAACGAAAAAGACGTCAAGATTAAACTTTATGAATGTGAAAAACTTGAAATGGTAAAGGGTGTCACAGGCATTGAATATCCCCTTCGCCGTGTAAACCGTCTTACTAACCTTGTGACAGGTAATCAGACTGTTGCGACCGTAAAGGAATTTGTCTTTGACGACGTTGTCCCCTCAGCCTTCTTTACCCAGAGCTGGCTCACTACCGGAAAAGTTCCCCGCGGCAACAAGAAGAAGTAGATAAGCATACAGGGCAAACGCATTATAGATATCGAGCTTGCATATCGGCTGGACAAATGAAATGAATGTGCAGCAAAAAGGCTACCGTTGCAGCGTGTCAAGCAAGCCCCGCGGTTGAGCGTAATAGGTATTGGACTCGCTTACGCTCGCCCCG
>DFDV01000127.1 GCA_002369025.1 Treponema sp. UBA3819
CTCGGATTGAGCCCCATGGCAATATCAATAAAATCTTTGTCCAGGAAAGGAACGCGACCTTCTACACCCCAGGCCATAAGAGACTTGTTTGCACGCAGACAGTCGTAAAGATGCAGCTTGCTCATTTTGCGGACCAGCTCTTCGTGGAATTCCTGGGCGTTTGGTGCCTTGTGAAAATAAAGGTAACCGCCAAAAAGCTCGTCGCTGCCTTCGCCGCTAAGTACCATTTTAATTCCCATAGATTTAATTACGCGGGCAAGCAGGTACATAGGGGTACTGGCTCGTACAGTTGTAATATCATAAGTTTCTATGTGGTAGATTACATCCGGCAGGGCATCCAAAGCTTCCTGAATTGTAAAATGAACTTCGTGATGAACAGTGCCTATATAATCAGCAGCTTTCTGAGCCGCAATTAGGTCAGGAGAACCTTCTAGCCCAACTGCAAAGGAGTGAAGCTGAGGCCACCAGGCGCCTTCCTTGCTGTCTGTTTCTACACGCTTTTTGCTGTACTTTTGTGTGATTGCCGCAATGATGGAAGAGTCCAGGCCTCCGCTCAAAAGAACGCCGTAAGGTACATCGGACATAAGCTGGGCCTTTACTGCGGCTTCAAGTCCATTGCGAACTTTTTCTATTACAGAAGGATTTATGATTTCGCCTTTGTCGTCGGTGGCACGAGGGGCAGCTTTTACTGCATCATAAGATTCCCAGGAGCGTTTGTACCAGCGGACAGCGGTCCCTGCGGTCCCTGAGCCTGTCGAAGGGGTCGAAGGGGTCGCTGTTCCTGACCATAAATAACTTCCATTAGGGAACTCTTCTATAGAAACACACTCACCTTCAAGGGCCTTGAGCTCGCTGGCAACATAGTAGCGGCCGTTTTTGTCCCAACCCTGGTAAAGAGGAATAACGCCAATTTCGTCGCGGGCAATAAGGTAGGTGTCATGTTCACTGTCATAAAGGGCAAAGGCAAAAATACCCGAAAGCTTTTCTATCATAGCGGCAAAATCGCCACCGCCGGCAAGGCATTCTTTATAAAGAGGAATAATTACTTCGCAGTCGCTGCCGGTGCGGAAATTGTATTTTCCTTTAAAACTTTCGCGCAGCTCCTTGTGGTTGTAGATTTCTCCGTTGGCGGCAAGAATGATTTTATTGTCATCGCTGACAAGCGGCTGCTTGCCCGAAAGAGGGTCTACAATACTAAGGCGTTCATGGCTCAAAATTGCATTATCGCCGGTATAGATACCACTCCAGTCCGGACCTCGATGCCGGATTTTTTTACTCATTTCCAGAACCTGTGCACGAAGCTCCTCGCGCAGGCCCTCTCCAATCGGCTGACTGCCACTGTTTAAATCGAAACATCCTACAAAACCGCACATACGCAAATCGAAGAAACCTTAATCGGGTTTCCCTTTACCTCCAGGCAAAAAAAATGGCGACTCCGCTGGTATGCGAAGTCGCCATTGACTTTGTATGTCTTCAATATATCATTTTTGAGCAATTATGGGAAGAGCTTTCTGCATTCAAGATAAAAGCGTTTTTCGTCGGCTTCGCCCATACTAAAGCTTTTGCGTGGGAGGGGTCCGCGTCCGTTGATTGTTTCAAAGAAAGAATCTTTTGCAATCGGCGGCAGAAGGATTCCTACGGCACCGGGCTTTTTTCCAAGTCCAAGAACTTCTTCGCTTCCGTGAATGTAGTCAATTTCCGGAGCGGTGGTTCCGGCAGCAGTTCCCACTTCCTTCAAAAACTTATCAATTTCCGGCTGAAGGCGTGAAACAGCAAGTTCCTTTATTGGAGTACGCAGCAACACAAATTTCTGTGCTCCACCTTCATCAATATAATCAAACCCAAAATCAGCAGAGGAAGCACGAACAGCTTCTTCAAGTTCACTCTGCCCTGCAACTTGGCTCACTGTGCCTCCAAGAGCAGCAGCCAGATTTTTAATGAGGGCGTCTGCATCAACATTAAAAATAACGCGGTGAATAGGTTCAAAGGTCAGACCCTTGTCATAAATATTTACAACTTCAATCAATGCAAAACGAACAGGGTTTTCTTCAAGCTCAGCCTCGCCGGCACCACCTGCAATAAGCTCTGCCTTGTATTCATCCCAGACAACTTTTGCAGTCGCAAGAGAATGGTTTCCGTCTCCAACTGCAAAAAGGAAGGTTGAACCATCGTCAGCAGTATTGGCATCGGCAATTTTGTTGAGGGCATCGGTTACGGCTGCAATGTCGGCCTCAGAAGAAAGCCCCCAACCGGTGATAGAACCGCCATTACACATAAGGTCGCCCTGGTAAAGAGGCTTGCATCCGGCTCCTGCTGTAATGCGCTGAGCTCCGCCAACCAGTAAATCATCCTTATCGTTTACAAGCAGCATGATATGAGGAAGCTCCAGCGGCGCACCCTTACGAATCTCCTTGCGGGGTGGGATGCGGTCTACAATTGTTGCTTCTGTTGCACGGATATTTGCCTTGCTGAAAGGTTTCCATTCATAAGTTTCAAGATCTATCTGAGCAACAAGTCCTCGGCGCATACGGCCAAAGGCGGTTTTTCTTTCTATATA
>DFDV01000163.1 GCA_002369025.1 Treponema sp. UBA3819
GAGCAGCAGATGCTTGCCATGGGACGCGGCATTATGAGCCAGCCAAAACTGCTTTTGCTTGATGAGCCAAGTATGGGGCTGGCTCCCATTCTGGTAGATGAAATTTTCAGCATCATCCAGAGAATCAACAAAGAAGGTACCACTATTCTGCTGGTAGAACAGAATGCCTTTAAGGCGATGAGCATTGCCAACCGTGTGTATATCCTGGAAACAGGCAACATCATAAAGAGTGGTGATGCAAAAGAACTGATAAGTGATCCGACGGTTAAGTCCGCATATTTAGGAGGTTAAGTATGATAGTTTCTGATTTGATGAGCAAGGATGTGATTTATGTCAGCCCTGAGACATCGGTGACGGACGCACGCGCACTGATGACAAAAGAAAATGTGAACAAACTGCCGGTGCTTGACCGGGACAACCGTCTGGTGGGCATTGTGACAAAAAATGACCTCACAAAAGCTTCTCCTTCTGCGGCAACAACCCTGGATGTGTATGAAATGAGCTATCTGCTTTCTAAACTCAAGGTTGAAAAAGTGATGGTAAAAAAAGTTACCACCGTAGATCACAATGAGGTGATTGAAGAAGCGGCCCGCATTATGGCTGACAAAAATGTTGGTTGTCTTCCGGTCATGAACGGAGATCTGCTGGTCGGAATCATCACGGAAAGCGATTTGTTCCACGCCTTTATAGAAATGTTTGGTGCCCGTCATCGTGGCGTTCGCTTTATGGGCGATATTGCGGAAAAACCCGGCGAACTGGCAAAAATAAGCCAGTCTATTGCGGAACTGGGTGGAAATATTGTTTCCATTGTTACCAGTGAAGGCTGTGATGTTTCAAAGCGCCGCATTACCTGTAAGGTAACCCATATAACAATAGAACAGGTAAAATCTCTGCTGGAAAATATGAATGTGGAGCCTGTTGATATCCGCGAAGTTTAAATAGACGATTCGGAAAAAAAGCAGTATCTTAGGCGTATGGACTTTTCCGCAGACACATTACTACTGCACTTTCTCAGAACCTTCCGTGATCCCTTTACGGCTAAAGAGATGTGCCGCTTTTTGCATCAGGTGGGAATTCGTGCGTCCATAAAGGAAGTGGCTGATTATCTTGAATCAGATCCGCTGGTTTTTCCCCTTGAACACAAACTCTATCTGACCCGGGCGGGGGCATTTACCGGTCAGTTTTTCAGTTTTGTACCCACACCACAGGAAATTGCCCAGCAGGTTATCGTTCCCGGTGACCGCTGCATTCCTTTTGTTGATATGGAAATGCTTTCCTGTACCCTTCAGTTTGAGTACAGCGGAAAACTGCTTGAGCCTAAAGTCTTTGAAACAGACTGTAATATGGCCCGGGAGCTTTTTTCATTCTTTGGCGATGAGTATTCGGCCCAGTACATTGCGGCAGACCCCGTAAACCGGCAGCTGAATCTTGCGGAAAAAGATTTTGAACTTCCCTCCCTGCTTTCTCTGACTGGTGTATCAATAGAAAGAATCATGCAGGACTGCGACTTTAAGTATGGCGACCGCCTGCTCTGCCGTGTAGTCAACTGGGATAGGGGCATAATTGAAGTCTTTCCCCTCGTAACCCACAAGCACAATCCCATGCAGATTGACAGCGAGGATATGGCACGCCAGCACTGGAATGATATGCTGGAAAAAACTCTGCTGGAAAGTTTTGACCGTCTGGGCCCCTGTGCAAGCATGGATGAACAGTTGGCAAATGTATTCTACGAAAACCGCAAGAAACTCTGTACGGCGGACTGCGGTTCAATTCATGAATTTCTGGAATCTTCCAAAAAAGTCTCTATGGAGCTTTTTGGCGTGGAGACCCGGCTCTGGCGGACAGGTCAGGATGTGCCGGCTGTAGGTCAGTGGAACAGACAGGATCTTGTGCATGGTCTGGACGGCGGAGTGCCGCTTTTTAATCTGCCTGACTATGTGATTGACTGTTTTATTCAGGATTTGCTCTACGAAAAAAAAGATGACGTATCCGGTCTGGTAAAAAGAATCATTCCAAAGTCCATGGAAATTTCGCCGGAAGAAGAAGAATTCTTTACATTGCAAATAATGCACAGAAATGCTATACTGCGGAAAAAGTATAACTGGTTTGCGGACTTTTCGCGCGGGTCAATACGGCACCGGGCACTGGAATTATATTCTGAAGTAGGTTCACTGGTGTACGACATAGACTGTGCCAGCGATAAACTGGAGCAGATGCCGCAGCAGGAACTGGTTACCCTTTCACAATTGTTTACTCATGTTTCACGAATGCTGGAGGCTTTATCCTGCCTGAATGAAAATCTGGAAGGAGACGAGTATGCGATGCAGCTTTCTCTGGAAGGCATGGAGTACAATTTTGAAGATATCCGTGTTCCCCTTGTGGCGGCAATTGAGCGGCTGCAGAACGATCGGTTTAAAATTATTTAATTACTTTTTTTCGGAGGAAGTATGAATGTTACATTGAGTCTTGCAGAACTGATTAAAAAAGGCGGTGTCTACACAGGCATTGAAGGCTCAACACCTCCGGAAGTATACAAGAATCTTAGTGAAGTGATTCCGCTTCCATCCTATATTTCAAAGAATGAATTTATTGACGCCCTTTGCCAGAGGGAAATGGTTCTGAGCACCGCTGTGGGTAACGGTATTGCAATGCCTCATCCGCAGACAAGGGTAATTAAGGATGCTGATGACCAGAAAATTATCGTCTGCTATTTAAAACGTCCCATTGACATGAATGCACCTGATGGAATGCGCGTGTTTGTAATGTTTGTGCTGATGACCAGCAATGTGCAGGCTCACCTGCAGATTATTTCTGCACTGGCAAAATCCCTGCATCGGCCTGAAGTAAAAAAGGCTCTGGAGCATGAAGCGGGAATAGAAGAACTGATTAAAATAATAGAAGATAAGGAGTAACACAATGAATCTTACGGGTCTGAACGCCACGGCAAAGTCGATTCGCAGTCTTTCAATAGATGCGATTCAAAAGGCAAAATCTGGTCATCCGGGACTTCCTCTCGGCTGCGCAGAACTGGCTGCCTTGCTCTATGGCGAAATCCTTAAGCACAATCCGGCAGATGCAAAATGGGCTGACAGGGACCGCTTTGTATTGTCTGCAGGACACGGTTCCATGTTGTTGTATTCAGTGCTGCATCTGGCAGGTTACAACATTTCTCTTGATGACATTAAATCATTCCGTACACCCGGTTCAAAATGTCCGGGTCATCCTGAATACGGTGTGACAGAAGGCGTGGAAAACACAAGCGGTCCGCTGGGTCAGGGTATTGCGGTTGCAGTCGGTATGGCAATGGCAGAAACAATGCTTGCCGCAAAATACAATACCCCTGCACATAAAATTGTAGATCATTATACCTATGTTCTGGTTGGCGAAGGCTGTCTGGAAGAAGGTGTTTCTTCAGAAGCCAGCAGTCTGGCAGGTCACCTGAAACTGGGCAAACTGATTGTTTTCTATGACGAAAACAAAATCAGCATTGACGGTTCAACTGACATAACCTTTACCGAAGATATTGCAAAGCGCTACGAGGCATACGGCTGGCAGGTTCTGAAAGGCAGCATGTACGATGTAGAAAAAATTTCAGACCTTGTGGCAGAAGCAAAAAAATGCAGTGACAAGCCCACGCTGATTATGCTCAAGTCTGTTATCGGAAAATATGCTCCCAAGCAGGGAACTTCAAAAGTTCATGGAGAACCCCTGGGAGAAGCCGATGTGGCAGAGACAAAGAAAAATCTGGGACTGAACCCGGATGAATTCTTCTACGAAGATCCTCAGGCTCTTGCCTGGTTTGCAGAAAAAAAGGCTGCTTTTGCTCAGCGTCAGGCAGACTGGCAGAAAGAATTTGACGCATGGGCAAAGGAAAATCCTGAGCTCGCAAAACAGTGGAAAGCCTCTTACGAGGGAACTGCTGACGGAGAAGAGATTGACCCCGTTTACGAAGTCGGTGCCTCTGTTGCAACCCGCACGGCAAGCGGTGACATGATTTCTGCAATGGGATTGAGCCATTCTTATCTGGCTGGCGGCAGTGCAGACCTGAAAGGTTCAAACAAAAGCGGCATGAAATGTGACGGCGGTACCTACTCAGCAGAAAACCGTGCAGGACGCTCCATTGAATTTGGTATCCGTGAATTCGGCATGGCAAGTGAAACTCTGGGCATGACTGTACACGGAGGTCTGCGGGGCTTCTGTGCTACCTACCTTGTTTTCAGCGATTACATGCGTCCGTCGATCCGCCTTGCCGCAATTATGAAGCAGCCGGTTATCTATGACCTGACTCACGATTCCATTTTTGTCGGAGAGGACGGTGCAACCCATCAGCCGATTGAACATCTGGCTTCACTGCGCGCCATGCCCAACGTACAGGTTCTGCGTCCGGGTGATGCGGAAGAAGTTGTTTCTGCATGGCATATCGCAATGGAAAGCAAAGATCATCCGGTTGTTCTTTCTCTGACCCGCCAGAATGTTCCGGTCTACGCAAAGGAAGACAAAGACTGGAAGAAAACTATCCGCAAGGGAGCCTATGTTGTTCTTAAGGGCGCAGAGACTCCTGACATTACGGTGCTGGCAACTGGCTCTGAAGTAAACATGGCACTGGAAGCGGCAAAACTGGT
>DFDV01000146.1:0-26380 GCA_002369025.1 Treponema sp. UBA3819
TCCTCTATTGAAAAAATCTGTAAAATCCGCTTTACTGTAGGAACGAGGTTTTTGACATGAAAAAGATTATCAGCGGCAAAGTCCGCGAAGTGTATGATTTGGAAGACGGACGCATGGTTATCGTCACAACAGACCGCCTTTCTGCATTTGACGTGATTCTCCCCACGCTTATCACCGACAAGGGCAAGGTGCTGAATGCACTTTCCAATTTCTGGTTTGATTACACAAAGGATATCGTAAAGAATCACATGATTTCTTCAGACCTGAAGGATATGCCCGCAGAATTCCAAAAGCCTGAGTATGAAGGCCGCACCATTCTGGTCAAAAAACTCAAGATGATTCCCTATGAAGTAATCGTCCGCGGTTATATGTTCGGTTCAATGTACGACGCCCTCAAAAGCGGAAAACTCCCGGAAGGAGTACATTTTGACCGCGACTACAATCTGGCAGAAAAACTGGACGCTCCGATTGTAACTCCTTCTACAAAAGCCAAGGAAGGTCACGACATCAATGTTTCTCTGGACTACATGAAGAATGACATCGGCGCCGACCTTGCAACAAAGATTGAAAAAGCAGCCCTCGCCATCTACAACAAGGCCTATGAGCATGCCTACAAAAACGGCATCATCATTGCAGACACCAAGTTTGAATTTGGTCTGGATGAAGACGGAAATCTGGTTCTGGCTGACGAAGTGCTTACTCCTGACTCAAGCCGCTTCTGGAATCTTGCCACATACAAAGTGGGAACAAGCCCCGCAAGCTACGACAAGCAGTTTGTGCGTGACTGGCTTAAGGCAAATAAGCTGGCCGGCGACCCCAACATCAAGAGCATTCCGGCTGATGTAGTTGCAAAGACTTCAGAAATCTACAAGGAATGTCAGACAAAAATCTGCCACAAATAAAAGCAATAAAACCATGGCCCTGTCCCCCGCGGCAGGGCATTTTTTTGCCTGTCGTTTTCTCCCTGGTGGAATTTTCCCCGTCATTCTGCTATACTTAAAAAATGAGTTTTATCCGCCGATTTTTACTGACTGTATTTTTTCTTTCTTGTGCCGCCGCATCTTTTTCTGAAACGCACATCAATCTGAATCTTCGCACTCCCCATCTTGGAGTAACGGCCACAAAAGTCTATCTTGTCTGGGATATGCCGGATGCATCCGCTGCAAAAAACATTCCTGCCGACTATGCCCTCTTTATAAACGGAAAGCGGCTGGAAGAAAGCGCCCTGCAGAATTACGAGCGCATAAATCCCATGACGGCTCTTTACCGCACTTCTTTCTATAATTATTACACAAAAAAACGGGTCGGCTTTGACATGGTTCAGACCGCTCCCACTTCATTTTGTGCAGATGCTCTTTCTTCCGGGACGACCTACAGCTTCCGTCTTGCCGCCCTCAATAAAAAGGGTAAGGTGCTTTTTCAGTCAGAAGAAATTTCAGTCACCACCCTTGCAAAGCCTTCTGCCCTGCTGAATATTGCAGACTATGGCGCAAAGTCCGTGGAAGTGTTTCCCTCTGAAGAAGGCGAGATAAAAGCCCTAGCGGCTCAGAACGCAAAGGCAATTCAGGCGGCAATAGATGCCTGTCCGGAACATGGCCTGGTGGTCATCCCGCAGGGAAAATTTTTAACGGCTCCCTTCCGCCTGAAAAGTCACATGACGCTGCAGATTGACGGTGAACTTACAGGCAGTCCCTATGCAGAACAGTACGAATTTGGCTTTTTACTCTATCCCTACCGGACAGACAGGCGCTACTACGGCCTTATCAATGTAGACGGAGCGGAAGAAATCCGCATCATCGGAAAGGGCGTCATTGACGGAAACGGCTGGCTCTACCTGAGTGCAGACGGAAAAAAACTGACTGACCAGGTGCAGTACTACAGCGAAGAAGGCGACCCTGATTTTGCAAATATGAAAGGACCTGCCCTGGAATCCTGTCGCCTGCGCAAGTACCGCCACTCAAACGCAAAGGATGTCTACCGGGACGGCATTTTAAGTGCTTCCTCTTGTACCGCAGTCCTTTCCATGAGCGGAAAAAATCCTGAGACGGCAAGCGACAGGGAAAAGAAGGCTGCCTACGGAACCCGCAGCACCATGCTCCTGCTCAGAAATGTAAAAGGACTTTTTGTGAGCGGCATTACGCTGAGAAATCCTTCAAACCACACCCTCAACATACTCGATTCAGAAAATATTTCGGTAACAGGCATTACAGAAATGACCTGGGACTGCAACAATGGCGACGGCATCGGTCTGATTCATTCAAAAAATGCCCTGATCTGGAATAATTTTATCGACACGGGAGATGATTCCATTGTCTTTAGTGCAGGCGTTGGAGAAGCTGCCTTTGAAAGTGGAGAAGAGGCGGTTTCAAATGTCCGCATCTTCGGGAACTACATTCACCACGGGCACGGTGGCGTTTCCTTTGGAAGTCATACCGCCCTGGGCATAAGCGATGTGCGCATTCAGGGAAATGTCTTCAGCCACACAGACGTGCCCTTCCGCTGCAAGTCCAATGCGGTTACCGGCGGCGGAGCCTGGGACATCCTTTTTGAAGACAATGCCATTGCAGAGGCAAAACAGGCTTTTCTGATTACATCTTCTTACGACAACGAAAGCAGCGGTAAGGCTCTGGGGGCAAATTTCCATGACATGACCATACGGCACTGCACCGTCTACGGCGTTGTCATGAATACCATCTGCCTGGAAAACGACCGTCACTTTCCGGCCTATAACCTGCATTTTGAGGACATAACTTTTGCTCAGGTGGGGCGCGGGGTAAATACCATGGGCTGGGAAGCACTGGTAAATGTAAAGGATTCAAGCTTCAAAAAGATACGCTTTTTCTACACGGATAAGGCAAAGGAAAAGAAGCGCGACAAGGCATGGGCAAATGTAGTCCACTGCCAGAATGTGACCATTGACTGAAAAAATATACAATAGGAGAAGTTATTATGTCAGTAACAAATGAAAAAGCAGAAAAACTGATTGCTGCACTCAAAAAACGCGGATTCGACGCTTACTATGCGGCTACAAAAGCGGAAGCGGCCCAAAAAGCACTTTCACTCATCCCCGCAAAGTCTTCTGTTTCATGGGGCGGTTCTGTTTCCGTAGAAGAAAGCGGACTGCTGGATAAAGTCCGTGCAGGCGATTTTGTCCTTATTGACCGTTCTGCCGCAACAACAGGGGAAGAGCGTATTGAAATGATGCGGAAGGGACTGCTTGCCGATGTCTTCCTGACCAGTTTTAATGCAGTAAGTGAGGACGGGGTTCTCTTTAACATAGACGGAAACGGAAACCGTGTAGCGGCCATTGCCTTTGGTCCCAAGTCAGTAGTGGCCCTTGTCGGTATGAACAAGGTGGTTGCTTCTGAGTCAGAACTGGAAAAACGCGCCCTTACTGTTGCCGCTCCCCTCAATGCAAAACGCCTGAATGTGAACGAACACGACATCTGCGGTATTTTTGTAAAGACCCGTATCTGCAAGGTTAAAGGCAGAATAAAAATCGTTCTCTGTGGAGAAGATTTAGGATACTAGGATATTTTGTCCTTGGGCAGCCCGCCTTATGGCGGCCGGGCTTTACGGGGTTCCGGCTTTCGCCTGCATACCGCCTGCGGCGGTACGGCCTTGCCGCCCCTGCAATCCCTGCTGCACGGCTTATGAAAACAATTCTTTTTACACCGGAAAAAGCATCCACCCTCAATGACATCCTGCGCAGTCATTTGCCCGCTGCCCTGCAGGCTGACATTTCCAAAAGCAAAATCAGGCGGCTCATTATGGCGGGCATGGTCAGCATAAACGGCGGCCAGTGCCGCAATCCTTCCGCCATGGTAAGGGCGGGCGCCCGGGTTTCTGCACTGATTGACGAAGAAAAGCTTTTTTATGAAAAGCAGCCCGATGACATTTCCTACGAAGTGACCGCCCGCGATGTTCTCTACGAAGATGATGTCATTCTGCTGGTAAACAAGCCGGCTTTTTTCCCTGTGGAAGCGGGCATGGTGGGAAGCAGGGACAACCTGCATGCCGCCGTGGTGCGCTATCTTTTTGAAAAGCAAAAGCGGGAGCATCCCGCCATGAAAAATCCTCCCTATGCGGGCATTATGCACCGCCTTGACCGGGAGACCAGCGGCGTAATCCTTTTTACCAAGGTAAGAAGCGTAAACGCCGCCTGCCACGACATGTTTGAAAAACACACAGTAAAAAAATGCTACCGGGCCCTGGTCTGTGCAGATTCTTTTTCAGATGCCGCTTCCATTTTTGGCGGGAAAAAGTCTCTTTCTGTGGAAATGTACATGGGCAGGATAAGCCCAAAGTCTCAGGCGGCCAAATGGGGCCCCCTGGCAGAAAAAGCAGGCGGTCTCTATTCAAAAACAGATTTTACCCTTGTGGAGGCAGGTCTTCTGGAAGGTAAAAAAACGGCTTGTGTAGACTGTCTCCTGCATACCGGCCGCACCCATCAGATTCGGGTACATCTGGCCAGCCTGGGCCTTCCCATTCTGGGAGACAGGCTTTACGGCGGCCGCCCATACCGGCGTATCATGCTGCATGCATATTCCCTTACCTTTACCCATCCCCTGACAGGCAGGAGTCTTACCGTACAGGCCCCATTACCGGAAGGCTTTGAAGGGGCCTTGCGGGGCTGAAAAGCCAGAATTATGCCCCGCAGGAAGGGTAGCCCGCAACAGAGTGCGGGCGTAGGGGAGGGCTCTCCCCTCCTAGTGTCTGTTTCTTTCTGCCCAGGAGAGGGGGCTTAAGCCTGTGACTTTTTTAAAGACGTTTGAAAAATAATTGGGGTTTGTGTAGCCCAGGCGGGCGGCGATGTCGTTCATTTTCAGGTTGCCGCTTTTGATGAGGTCCTTTGCCTGTTCAATTTTGAGTATTTCGTGGAGGGACTGGATACTGTGACCGGTAAGTGCCTTTACCCGGCGGGTCAAATGACTGCGGCTGAGGGAAAAATAGGCTGCCATTTTGTCCAGATCGCACATTTCGTCCAGATGGTCTATCAGATAGTCCAGAATGTCTTTTGCCTGCATTTTTCCGGGTTTGGAGATGGCTGAGCGGGTAAGGGAAATTTTTTCTGCCAGTTTTGCACGGTCTGTGATGATGAGGGCATGGGGCTTGATTTTGCCTTCTTTTTTGTAGAGTTTGTAGAGAGTCTGGCTTAACAGTTCCTTTACATCGTCATAAAAAGCAAGGTTTTCCCCGCCGGAAAAAAGATATACATAGCCTATGTAGTAGCCTGAATGAAAAAGAAGTTCCAGCGTAACGGAAAAACGCCTGCCTCTGGAAAGAATGGATTTTGGAAAGAGATGGGGCTCCCTGACTTTTATGCCGGTCACCTGTTCTTCATCATCTGTTCTACCCGGTATGACAATTTCTACGCTTGCGGGGCTCAGTCGTTCTGTTAAGTAGGGGCTGAGGGCTATTACGATTCCCGGAATGCGCAGTTCACTCAGCTTAAAGGTAAGGACATTTTCCAACTGCCTGATGGATTCCACATTTGCAAGGCTGAGGGCAAGATGGGTCATGCCTGTCTGGCTGGGCATCCTGCTGGCCATTATGTCGTATTGCAGGGAAAAGGCGTGCAGGGTACGGAGGGCGTTGCAGATGTCTTCAAAATAGTTTTTCTGTTCCTGGTCAAGCAGGGGAATAAGGCCTGCCCTGAGGCGGGAAATGCTTTCTTCCCATTCTTGCCCCTTGAACTCCGGTGTCCGCCGTTTCTTGAGCAGCCTGCGGAAATATATCAGGGTTTTTGGCGGCTCATCCTTCAGCGGGCTGGAATTTTCCTTTTTTGTGCAGAGGTCTTCGGCAAGGGCTTTTGCCAGTTCTGTATGGGAAGATTCTGCTTCCTGGGGGAAAATTTCTTTTGAAAGCTGTATGAGATAGGCGGCAATTTCATCGTGGCCTGCATTTTTCGGCAGGCGGGGCAGGGGCTTTTTTTGCGGATGAAGGGCCTGCAAAACTGAATCTTCAAAGCAGCCGCAGCTCTGCCTGACGATGAGCGTGGTTCCTACTTCCCGGATTTTTTTGTCCTGTTCCGGTTGCATGATAAGGTCGATGAGGAGCTCTACTGCCTGATAGCCCCGCTCAAAATAGACCAGATTAATGGTGGTGATGGGGGCAGAGGAAGAAACTCCGACCAGCTGATTGTTGTAGCCGGTTACCGCAATATCATCGGGGACGGAAAGACCTCTTTTTTCCAGTTCGATGATAACCTGGGAGGCGATTATGTCGCTGGATGTAACGATGACCTGGGTGTCTGTATGCTTTTGCAGGAGGAATTCTACTTGTTCCGCTATGTCTGCGGCATCCAGTGAGTCTGCAAGAAAAATGCTGTTTTCGTCACAGGGAAGGGAAAAATTTTCAAGTTCCCTGCGGTAGAAATCAAGTCGCTGCAGATGGGGCCTGGAATAGCGGCTGCCGATAAAGGCAAAGCGGGAAAAGCCATGTACTTCTACCAGGTGCTTTACAATGTGGTGCATGGAAAGACTGTTGTCTATGCGGATGCAGGGTACTCCCGGAATGTCCAGATAGCCGATATCAACCATGGGAAGGGGAGCGAGGGATGAAAAGAGTTCCTGTACTTTTTCTGCCTTCATATATTCGCAGAGGGAAGATGCCCAGGTGACAAGGCCGTCCAGAAGCGGAGCCCGCATGAACTGCATTTTTGTCAGGAACTGGGGCAGCATGTTGCTTTCGCTCATCAGGGAATGGTGCACTGCTTCTGCCATGGTAATCAGGTTTATTCCGTAGTCAGCTGCCGCCTGCATGATTCCCGCAATGTATTCCTGCCCGATGTAGGAAGTAAAGTCTGCTACCGCCGCAAAACCGAATGTCAGTGGTTTATCCAGTTTTTTGAGGAAATTTTGTCTTTTTGCGCTTAATGCATTCATGTGATTATATTTTAGCACCAGATGAGCATATTTGAAATGAAAATTATACGAAAATAGCACAAAAATGTATGAAAAATAGTTTTATTGTTTATGGACGGCTAAAAAAATCAGAATTTATACTTAAATGAGGAGATTTTGTATCTCCCTTGTAAAAATTGTTTTGTCATGTGAAGCATGGCATGTATTGTAGAAATGGAGGATTTCTATGAAAAAGTTTTGGAAATCGCTGGCACTCTTGCTGTGTTTGCTGGCCGGTTTTGGTTTCGTTGTTACGGGATGTAGCGGCGATGATGATGACGGGGGTGACAGCGGAACTGTAACGGGACTCCCCTTGACGGCTACAAAAGTAGCTGTAAACACATCAGCGGCAGCTGGTACGATTACAATGAATGGCACGAACTATGCAAGCCTTCGTGAAGCATTCGCTGCAATCGCTGCAACTGGTGACTACACCATTACGCTTACAGAAGGCGCGTATGATGTAGGCAAGTGTACTGTTGCAGATAACGGTACAAATGTTAAAAACGAGAACGCAGGCCTGCGCTATCAGGGTGGTGCAAACATCACTATCAAAGGTCCTGCTGCTGATAATGCATACGGTGCAAAGGTCGTAATCTTTGGTAGCGGTGCAAGCATGGATAACGAAGGCGGAACCCAGCCTGGTCGTGAACTTCTGGAAATTGCAGGTTCCGGTAATGTTGTTCTTGAAAACATTGCACTGTATAACGTATTCGAAAAAGACGGCGACTGCCAGGCAGAAGCATTCGGCTTTGACTCAACTGGTACTGCCGCTGCCTACAACTGTACTTTCATTTCCCGCCAGGATACAACTCGTACGACAGGCAAGGCATGGTTCTACAAGTGTTATGTTGAAGGCGATGTAGACTTTATCTGGATGGAATCATCAGGAAAAGTTGCACTGTATGAAGACTGCCGCATCCGTGCTGTAAGTGGAAGACAAAAGACAGACAGCAAGGGTGAAAAAAAGCAGGTTGAAGCATACTTTACTGCTCCACGTGTAAATATTGCAAGCGAAGCTACCTATGGTAAGGGTGTCGTAATCTATAATTCAGCAATCGAAGTTGAAAATGGTCTTACTGCATACCTCTTCCGCAATCCCTGGGGCAACAACTCTGCCTACTACAATAACGTAGCAGTTGTGAACTCAAAGCTTTACGGAAGCATCAAGTCTTCTCCCCTGTGGAAGAATGACCCCATGTACAACAAACTCAACATTTGTGGTGGCTTTAAGACAAACATGAGCGGTCTTAACAACATGAATGCAACTGTTGTTTCCAACGAATATGCAGGACGCAATAACATCCTTAACCGCGTATTCGACAGTGAAACAAATTCAATGCACAAGGACTTTTCCGGCGCATGGAATCTTTCTGCTCTTGAGACAGCATTTAGTGCAGTTGCAGATGCTTCACAGTCTCTTCTTCCCGGTGAAAAAGAACTGGTAATGAAGTCAATTGACTTTGTTGCTCCTGCAAATGCACTGACATCAGAAGCCCCTGTTGAAACAGATGATTATAAAGTGCAGCAGGCTAATAAAGCTCAGTCTGTAAAGAGCCACGGTTTCTGGCTTGCGGCAAAAGGTAACTCACAGTCAGGCGTAGATTCATATATCGTGCTGAAAAATGTTCCCAAGTACTGTAAGGTTACCTTCTATGCATGTCAGTATGGTGAAGGGGCGGGTACAGTAACTGGCCCCAATAATTTTACTACCGACTTTGAATGCAAAAAGACAACGACGTGTGGTGATGTAGGCGGAGCATTCGTGTACAGCGGCGGTGAAGCAGGTGACCTTACCATTACCTTTACTTCTGGTAATGCATGGGTACACGGTGTATTCATTCGTGAATATGAAGCACTTACTCCGGCTACAGGAATCACTATGTCTGCACCGAAGACTTCAATCTTCACTGATGAAGCAGTTCAGCTGAGCGCAACAATTGCTCCTGCCGATGTAACCCTCAAGGCTATGAAATGGACTTCTTCAGATCCTGCAACTGTATTCGTATCTGACAAAGGCCTCATCATGGGTATGAAGGTTGGTAAGGCAACTATTACCGTTGCAACAAAAGACGGTACAAACAAGAGTGATTCTAAGGAAATCACTGTTACAGAAAAAACTGCAAAACCGGAAGCCGGCAAGTCTTATTCATGGAATATGCAGGGTGGCGTAGGATGTCCTTACTTCTCATCTGATATGCTCTTCCAGTGTAAGGGTGACTCAGATAACGGTTCTCACGGTCTTGTCATGAAAAAAGGCAGCGTAGCAATCGTTGATGTTGCCGGAAACGTAAAGGTAACACTGCACAGGTGCCGCTATGACAACCCTGGTATCTGTACTGTAACAGACAAGGCAGGAAACACTGTTGCTGTTGTAAACTTCCCTGAAGGCGAAGGTGGTGGCGTTGCAGATACCGGCACCCTCACATACTCCTATGTAGGACCCGCAACAACCCTCACAATGACCTGGTCACAGGAAACCGGCGCAAACTACCTCCATCAGGTAGACGTAGACCCGCTGAAAGACAGCGACATCGTAAAAGCAACAGCAATTGCGGTAACTGGTTCAGCTAAGGTTGAGGCAGGAAAGAAAACTCAGTTGACTGCTACAATCACTCCTGATACAGCAACAGTAAAAACTGTCAGCTGGTCTTCTTCTGACACTTCAAAAGCAACTGTTGATGCAAATGGTCTTGTAACAGCAGTAGCAGTCGGTAAAGCTACAATTAAGGCAAAGGCTAACGATGGCTCAAATGTAGAAGGAACGTTAGAAATTGAAGTAATTGATCCTCCTAAGCCTGTTCCTGGTGTAGTGTACAACTGGGATACTACAGCTGGCGGTTCAATTACATCCGATGATACATTCCTTAAGATTTCTGCAACAGGTGGAAAACAGACATCTGGTCATGGTTCTCATCTTGCACTGAATGATACCATCACAATTAGAGTTGCGGGTGCATGTACAATCCAGCTCGGCGGATGTAAGTATGGTGCTAACTCAACAGTGACTGTTGTGGGCTCAAACGGTACAACAATTGGAACATTCGAATGGGCTAAAGCAACTGCTTGTGGAGATTTGACATCATATTCTTATAAGGGTATTGCAGATACGCTTACACTCAAAATTACTGAAGGTGGAAATACTTACCTCCCGATAGTAAAGGTTGTGCCTGGAACATATGAATATGATACAAGTGCTGGTGGTAACCTCACATTTGATGATAATGCAGTTGTAATTTCTGCAACAGGTCAACAACAGGCGACTGGCCATGGTGTACATTTTGCAGTAAATGACACTATCAAAATTAAAGTTGGTGGTGCATGTACAATTCAGCTTGCGGATGTAAGTATGGTGCTAACTCAACAGTGACTGTAACTGGTTCAAATGGTACGACAATTGGAACATTTGATTGGGCTAAAGCAGCAGCTTGTGGAGATCTAACTTCATATTCTTACACAGGCGCCGCTGACACACTCACACTCACGATTACAACAGGTGGTAATATGTACCTTCCAAAACTGAATGTTGTGTATTCCAACTAAAGCCTAAGCCTTTTGCTGCCTTGCATTCTCTGTAAGCAGCAAAAGTAAAGCCCCGGTAGAACAATTCTGCCGGGGCTTTTTGTATTAAACGGACTGCATGTGAAGTCTGTTACTGTATCATGTTCTTCTGTAACTGCCGGACTTCTTCAACGGAGAGACCCGTATACTTTGCGGCAAGCTCCACCGACAGCTTGTCCTGCAGCATCCGCCGTGCCGCTTCCATTGCCCGCCTGTGCTCGCCCTGTGCCATGCCCTGTTCCTCGGCCTCGCGCATCTCGCGCTGCTGGCGGACGGTGTCCATCATGGCGTCCATGTACTCCCGCTTCCACGTGGGGTTCTCCCTTGCCCTCGTCACGAGGTCATTGATTGTCGCGGTGTAGTCGGACGCGGCTCGTCCTGTGCTTACATATTCCATAAACGCCCTTAGCTCCTTGTCCGTTATTGAGCCATGTCCTGCTGCAATTGCTTGACTTCCTCGGTGGAGAGCTGCGTGATGTCAGCAATCTTGTCGACAGGGTCACCATATGCCAGCATCCGCCGTGCGTCTTCCAGTGCCCGCCTGTGCTCGCCCTGTTCCTCGGCCTCGCGCATCTCGCGCTGCTGGCGGACGGTGTCCATCATGGCGTCCATGTACTCCCGCTTCCACGTGGGGTTTTCCCTTGCCCTCGTCACGAGGTCATTGATTGTCGCGGTGTAGTCGGACGCGGCCCGTCCTGTGCTTACGTATTCCATAAACGCCCTTAGCTCCTTGTCCTTGATTGTATCACACTTTGACGCGTTTAGGAAGATTTTTATGGTGCAGTCGTTCAGCTCCACTGCCGTGTCCTCGTCGCAGCGGTTGCGGAAGGTGTAGACGGGAAGCCCCCTGTGGAAGAGGTCGTGCAGGCAGATGAAAACGATGTAGTTGTTCCTCAGGTCGATGTACTCGCGGCCGGGGGAGAGGAAGTCAATGTCCATCATGGCCTGATAGTAGCGGGCGCGCTTGGGAAGGTTGGGGTGAAGCTGCTTCTGGGCCTCAAGGTCGTAGTCGTTCAGCCGGTCGTGGGTGCGCACGTCCACGATGACGGACTTGGAGTCAGGGGCGACGCGGAGGGAGGACTGGGAGACGGGGTCGGCTATCTCGGTGTCGGGGTCGATGTGGAGGATGATCTCAAGGAGCCTGCGGCAGGTGTCCTTGTCGGACATTATCTTTCCGAAGAGGAAGTCGTCCATGAAGGTGAGCTCCTCGTACCGCTTCGGCCTGCTGTCGTCGCCCACGACGGCGAGGGTGACGGACTGGGGAACGTTGTCGTTGTCTTTGATTTTCATGCCGATGCCTCGAAAATGTAGATTTTGCAGGACGCTGCTTTTCTTTTTTCACCCTGCATATAGTTATAGGCATCAAAATGCAAAAATATACAAAAAATTCTGAAAAAAGTTCAAAAAAGTTGAAAAAAAAAGTGGTTCAAAAAAAATGTCGTTTTTGGGCGTAATCCAGAAATCTATGTGCTTACAAGAACTTGCCGTGTCAGAAAGATTCGCCACGGTGAACTTCTGCGGCAATGCCATGTGGCTTGTGGCAGTGTTGCTCTCTGTTTAGGCGAACGTTTTGCACACGTCTTGTACGGCTGCAAGCAAGTCCTGTATGCCCTGTTGGGTGGTAAGCGGGCCAAAACTGAAACGGACGGCTGTGTCCTGAATGTCGCGGGAAAGGCCCATTGCCTGCAGAATGGGGCGGCTCTGTTTTTTTGCTGAGCAGGCGCTTCCTGTGGAGATGGCAAAGCCTTTTGCGTCAAGAGCCCGCACCATTACATTTCCGGGAATATTTTTAAAAGCCGCCTGAAGAACATAGGGCGAAAATCTGTCTGCAAAGGCTTCTTCTGTACGGCAGGAAGGAACAAGGCTGCAGCCTTTGATTGCGGCCAGTTCTGAGATGAAGGCATTTGTCCATTTTTTCTGGGATTCAAAATGCAGCCTGCTTTCATCAGAAGTATCTGATTTCCTTATATAATAACGATTTAAGCAGTCTGCAAAAGCAAGAGCGCCAAAGACATTCTCCGTGCCGCTCCTGATATTCTGTTCCTGTCCGCCACCAACCAGAAATGACTGCAGGGGTTTTGCAAGGTAGAGAAGTCCTGTGCCCCTCGGACCGCAGATTTTATGGGCGCTAAAGGCTGCGCTGTCAATTCCAGGTTTTGAAATTTCAAGGGGAATTTTTCCTGCTGCCTGAACACAGTCTACATGAAAATGCGGCTTTCGTTTTCCTGCGCTTGCCCTGGTGATTGCATCTGCAATGGCGTCAATATCCTGAATGCAGCCGGTTTCGTTGTTTACCGCCATGACAGTGACAAAGAGTGTGTCCGGAGTAATTTTTTCTGCAAGGGCTTCGGGCTGAATAAATCCGTTTTTGTCGGGCTGAATCTGTTCTACCGTGTAACCCAGGCGACCCAGCATGGCACATTCTTCTCTCAGGGCGGGATGTTCGATTGCGCTTACGAGGATTTTTCCTTTTGCGGGTTTTGTCAGCACCGAAAGCAGGGGAATATGGTCAGATTCAGTTCCACCGCTGGTAAAGATAAGCTGACCGGGCTCTACCCCCAGACTTTTTGCGCATGATGTGCGGGCTTCTTCCAGAAGTTTCTTTGCTTTCTGGCCTGCAGCATGTATGCTTGAAGGGTTTCCATAGTTTTCCAGTGTTCTTTCAAGTGCAGAACGGAGAATATCGGGGTCAGCCGGGCTTGTTGCGGCCCAGTCAAAATAATGTGAGCTATCCTGTGTCATCAGTCTGTCCTAGTCTTCTTCAAGTACGGCAAGCACATCATCTGCTTCCGCTTCGGTGATTACGGTTTCCCCGGCATTTCTCTGTAAGACAAAACGCACTTTATTTGACGCATTTTTCTTGTCTTTTTTCATCGCGTCGTAGAGAGAGCGGGCCGCTTCTTTTCTGTCTGCAAAAATACCGTCCAGGGCGCTGTGCATTGCCCCTGTTTCCCAGCCGAATGAGGAGAGCAGATTTTTTACCCGCTCAACAAAGGCCTTGTCACAAAGGTGCAGGCGTTCGCTTAAGACTGCGGCACGGGACATGCCCCATGCTACTGCATCTCCGTGACTTACTTTTCCCAGACCGGCCCGGCTTTCCAGGGCATGACCAAAGGTGTGACCCAGGTTCAGCTGCATGCGGATGTTCTTTTCCGTTAAGTCTTCTTCTACTACGCGGGCCTTTGCACTCACGCAGATTTGAATCATTTCGTGAACAAGAGGACTGGTGCGGTCAGTAAGCACAGAAGGCGTATTTTCAAGCTTTGTAACGAGTTCCGGGTTGTAGAGCAGGGCTGTTTTGACCACTTCAGCAAGACCGCTTCTGTATTCCGACTGGGGAAGACTCTTTACAAAGGCGGGACAGATATGAATCTTCTGAGCGGGGAAAAATGAACCAATCATGTTCTTGTAGCTGGAAAAATCACAGCCGGTTTTTCCGCCTACGGAAGCGTCCACCATACAGAGCAGGCTTGTTGGCATAAGTTCACAGTGGGCACCCCGCTTAAAAATTGATGCCGCAAAAGCCGTCATGTCGGTAATGACTCCGCCGCCAATACCTACAAAAACAGCAGAACGCTGGGCATTATGGTCAAGTGCGGCGGAAACAATCTGCAGTACGCTATCTATGGTTTTGTATGGTTCTCCGCTTCCCAGAATGACCAGCACATCTTTTCCCCTGATGCCGGTAAAGCCCCGCTTAAAATCCTTACTTCCGTCTTCCGCATGAAAGAGGTGAACAAAAGGACGGACAGAATCCAGAGCGCAGATTGTTTCATCGGTAACAAAAATGCGCTGGGGCAGGTCTGCATTGTTTGACGCATAAAAAATGCTGTTTAAGTCAGGCTCCCCCTCATAAAAACGGATAAAAGTCCGGTCTGTTCCCGGATGTACCGGAGGGTATTCCACGATTTTTTCTTCGTACTGCATGGAGACAGTGTAGTGCGGATTGGCATTTTTTGCAATGCGCCCCGCAAGTAGAAAAATTTTTTGACACAGATGCACACGGATGAACTCGGATGCATATGTGCCCCTAGCACAAACGTCAATAACTTCCACTTACGCAAACGGAGCGCAAGCGACGTATGGGGCACGGATGTTTTATTTGATTATCTGTGCCTCATCCCTGTTAATCCCCGTTCATCCGTGGTTTCTTCGCCGTGTACGGGTACTGCTAATATTTTTTACTTTCCATTCCCTTGAACGCGTCGATTACACCCTGAACCCGCTTGATTTCCCTTGTGAGGATTTTTTCGTAGTTCAGCTCTCCGCCGGCGACCCTTTCCTTTTCATCTTCCCAGGCCTGAATGTCCGTGAGCCAGAGAAAATTGAATTTGCCGGTATTTGCCTTTTCCGCCCAGAGCTTTGCTTCCCGCCAGTAGTAAAGTCCGCTTTCATAACAGGATTTTGTCTTTTCAAGATTGTCCAGATACATGTCTTTCCAGGGGGCATCGTAAAAACGGGCTACGGAATGATCATAGACCCGGCCCAGTCTCATGTACTGTTCAATGATTTTTAGATTTATATGCATCATAAAGAGATAGCGGTATTTTTCCCAGTCTCTTTCGTCATTTATTTTTGCCGCCGCATAGAGAGGATTTGCAAAATCGGCCTTAACTGCCTGCTCAAGCCAGTAGATATTTTCCATCACATCGTCGGGATACTGCTGGTAGTGTACATGAAAAAGCTTGTAGTAGTCCTCCTTGTATTTTGCCACATAGGCATGGGAAGTCCAAGGCATGAACATGGTGATGAGAAAAATAAGACTGACTGCAGAAAAAAACTTTTTCACGCTTTGAGTATCGGCAGGCTGAAGAAAAATATTTAGATGCAGCGCTTAGGGGAGGGGAAAAGCCTTTCCCCTATGCCGCATTCTGGAAGCCCTGCTTCCGCCATTGCGTCATACCCCTTTCTCCTGGGGCTAAGCCCCAAGCCCCCTCAGGCATGAAATCTCATTTGCAATAGACCTGGCAAGTTCTTCAATAGGCCGGCTTGCGTCCAGACGGACTATCTTCATGCCGGTATTCATTTTTTCGTACTCGCTGATTACGGCCCTGTAGCGTTCAGCCGTTGCCTTCTGAAAGTCCAGTTTTTCATAGATTTCCGTTTCGCCGCGGCCAAGTACCCGCTTCAGCGATATTTCCGGGTCAATGTCAAAGAAAAAGAGAATCTCAGGCAGGGGAAAACTTTCGTTCAGGCGGCGGGGAAGTTCATCTCCGCAGGTAACAGACTGGTAGGTCAGGCTGGAAAACAAATAGCGGTCGCTCACAACGATTTTTCCGCTTTCCGCCTTTTCAACAAGACCGCAGTTCGTGCCGCCTTTTCCGTAGAGATGTTCGTTTCTGTCTGCAGCGAACAAAAATGCACTGGTCCGCGGGTCTAATTCCACATCGCCTTTAAGCATTTTGCGGAGAAATTTTCCCGTCTCGCTGTCAGTCGGCTCCGTGGTAAAGAAAAATCTGTCTGCATCAGGGCGTTTTTTCAACTCCGCAATCTGGGTGGAAGTTCCCGCTCCATCAATGCCTTCAAATACGATAAAATTCTGTAATATCATACGCAAAACCCGCAAAACTGCCGATAATATCAAAGAAGATAATTGCTATGAAATCCCACAGGCAAAGCGTTGGAATCGGCAGTACACTTTTTATCCTCATGCTTGTTGCGGCGGTTGCAATTCTCCGGCCGGTCTATGTCCGCGTGGGTCAAGCCTTATCTTCTCTTGAAAAAGAACTGGTTGAAAAAGCGGAAAATACCATCGGTCTTTCCTTTTCCTATCAGTCACTTTCACCGTCTATTTTATCAGCAATCAACATAAAAGGTATAGAGGTTTCAGACAAGGCATCTGGCAGAAAACTGGTCGAAGTGCGTAAAGTCACCGTCGCCTATAATTTTCTTGATTTCTTTTCATCCCATCCCACCTATGCCATCCGCTCGGTAACAATCAACGGCGTCACGGTTGAGTATGACTTGTTTGTAGACCGTGCCCTGACCCAGAAGTGGATTGACCTTGCCAAAAACAAAACGAAAAAGAATCTGGACGAGCACAAAAAAATTGACCTCTCACTTCTGAACATCGATCTTCCCTTTGCAGTTCAGCTGAAAAATGTAAGCCTGCACTATTCGGACAAGTGGAATGATGCAAGGGGCACCGTCCGCTCCCTTACCCTGCGCAATAATTTTAATTCCACGGGTATTGTTGTAAAGGGAAACGGCAAGGCGACCTATTCAAACATCTATCTTTCTCACGAAAACAAACGCATTCAGATGGCGGTCAATTTTGACCTGACTGGAACCCTTGTGCCGGAACTGGACGGCAGTTCTGCCTCAGTGCGCTTTACAAATGCGGGCGGTGCAGACTTTACGGTCTCTCATCTGGATGCCCTGGTAAACTACGAAGACGAAAAATTTACCATCCGCACCATGCGGTCTGCCCTGCCTTTTTCTGTTTTCATGACGGCTGATATTGCAGACAAGTCCTTCCGCCTGGATGGTGAATTTGACGGCTTTGAGCCCTTTAAGCTGGTTCGCGTTCGCCGGGCTCCCGGCTATTTTGCTCTTTTTGACGGTATTAGTGTGAGCGGAAAGGGTAATGTATTTATCAAAAAAGGTCCCGGCGTGAAGTATGCGGCAGACTTTGAAACTGAATGGACAAAGCGGCTCTTAGGTCATCCTTTCCACGGTTCAATCAAAGTGGAGGGCGACAAGCGCCATCTGACGGCCCACAGGCTTGTTGCCACAGGAAAGGGAGTATCTGCAGATTTTTCAGGTGAATTCGTATATAAACCCAGGCAACTTTCCGGTCTGCTTTCCTGTCAGAACTATCTGCTGCCCAACGGCAACAGCCTGTCCGGAGAAGTCTACATCGACCCCCTGGATACAGGCTTTATGATGATTGCACCCCAGATTTTCCTGGGAGAAGACCGGGCCCTCACCGCGGTAGAAGCAACTGTCATTCCGGGCCATCAGTCCGTAGACTTCAGTCTTGCCTGGGATGACTATGCCCATGCTGACTATGAGGAAAACGGCCATGTGCGGGTTGACGGAAGTTATCTTGGCGGAACAGACCGTTACATACAGGCCCGTGCAGAAGTTCAGAATGTTTTTCTGGACAGTGCGGCCCTTCTGGGAGCCTTTTTCGTTAAAGAAAAGCCTGCTGTGAGGCTCAAAAAGATGGCGTCTGTCCTGGAGCCCTACATCACCAGTGATGAAGTCTATTTTTCCAGCGACTTTAAGAATTTTTCATTCAATGCGCCGGTCTGCCTTGTTGCAAATACGACAAAGGACAGGGAAATGCTCTGGTTTGCAGTGGACGGCTCTAACCAGACGGTACAAATCAGCCGCTTTGACCTGCTTTTTGGCAGCCTGAATACATCTGCTACGGCTTCTGCGGATTTTTCCAACGGCTTCGACAACTTTACCTTCTTCGGCGACTATACGGTAAACTCCATGCCCTACCAGTTCAGCGGAAACTATGCCTCCCGCTGGCTGAGTATTGCGGGTGACTACGACTTTTCTGCGGTGGCAAGATTTGACGATGAAGTAACAGGTTCTTTCTCCTTTGCATCCCTTCCCCTGGCCCTGGGAAAATATGTTCCGTCAGTATCTGTGGACGCCGCATTCACCTACCGTTCGCCTGACAATTTTTCCGTAGACTTGCACAATTTACAGATGGAGGAGCTTGCAGGTCGTTTTGCCGTTAATCCCAAGCTCTCCCTCTCTGGAAATATCAATCAGTATGGTTTTTTGATTGACACCATCAGTTATTCTGACAATGTTTCTGCCCTCAAGGGTAACGGAAACCTCATGTGGAATATCAATAACAGCATTTTTGACTCCATCCACCTGGATTTGCAGGCTCAGAGCCTTTCGGGAAGTGAGCATCTGTCTTTTAACGCTGACTTTGTAAATCCGTCCCAGCTGCCTTTCTCCATGAATGCTCTTAGAAATGATTTTTACTTTAACGGTCAGGCAGAAGTCCATGCATTCCCCATCATCCGCTTTATGAATGAACAGAATGCAGACAATGTGCTTTCTGCAAGTGCATCTGCCAGCGGTACCCTAAGCAATCCTTTTATTTCCCTTGACCTTCAGAATTTCGCCATGGGGCTTTACGGTTCTTCACTGGTTGCCCACGGTTCTTTTGTTCTGGATGAAAGCGGCGTGAGTGCGGAAAACTTTGGCGCAACCTGGTCAAATTTCAGGGTGTCAGAGGGAAGTTTGTTCTTTAATCCCAGCGATTTTTCCGGTGACCTTTCCCTCAATCTTGAAGGCTATCTGCTTAACGAATCATTTAAAATGCCGCTGACCCTTGAACTGAGCAGTGCACCTCCCGTGCAAAAATGGCGCATTCCCCAGAACTATACTGCAAACCTCAAAGTGCCGGGCATTACGGGCCAGCTCTTTCCCAAGTCTCCTGCTTTTGAGCTTACTCTGCTGCGCCTTCCGGGACGATGTGATATTTTCTCAAAAGATATGAACGGGCTGACGGCTACTGTTCTGGAAAACGGTACCATATCTGCCCGGCTTGGCAGCGCGCTTCCCCTGCAGCTGGATGCTCATGGCCAGATAGACAGGGAAAATCTTCGTCTGGAAATTACTGACATGCAGTCAAACCTTGCAGAAGTCACTTCGATTATTGCCCTGCCTTTCCTCCATGTGGCAAGCGGTCAGTTAAAAGGTGCCCTCCGCATAAACGGTCTGATTGCTGATCCCGAATTCTCCGGCTCTCTTTCCATTGAAAAACCGGAATTTACTATTCCCATGGTGTCAAAGACAGCCTTTAAGACTGACAAGATTTTAGCCAGCATAAATCAGAGTGCATTGATTATGCCCCAGACTACATTAAAGGCCGGAAAGTCTGAAGTGGTTGCAGATGCCCGCATCGAATTTAACCGCTGGAAAATCGGTGTCCTGGACTTAAATCTTCTTACGCCAAAAAATAATTATATTCCGGTGAACATGACTTTGCCCCTCATTCATTACAAGGGTGAGGCGGGCATAGATTTGAACCTGACTCTGGAAGACAATGAATTCGGTATAACCGGTCTGATAGAAGCGCAGAATGCTGATGTTTCCATCGTCATTTCTTCACTGCAGAGCAGCCTTATGTCTGGAAATTTCTTTTCGCTCTTTGCACCTAAAGGAGATAAATCCGGGGAATCCCCGCCGCCAAAGGAAAAATCCTCGCCCCTTGCCATAAAGGCTGACCTGAATCTGCTTGTAGGTCAGCGGGTACAGATTCTTTTTGATCCGCTCCTCCGCGGCGCCGTTGCTCCCAACACGCCGCTTTCAGTGTATTATGACAGCCTGACCGGAAACTTCAGTCTCAAGGGTGAAGCGGCGCTTCGTGGCGGACAGATTGTCTGGCTCAACCGCAACTTCTACATGAAAGAGGGTAGAATTGTCTTTAATGAGACCCAGGATATGATTGACCCCCGCCTTACAGTCCGTGCAGAAACCCGTGAACGCGACACAAACGGCGGACAGGTAACGATTACTCTGAGTGCAATAAATCAGCCGGTCTCATCGCTGAATCCTCAGTTCTCCGCCAGCCCTGCAAAATCAGAAAGGGAGATTATGGAACTGCTGGGTCAGGTTATCAGTGCGGACTCAAAAAACGCAACGTCTCTCTTCCTTGCCGGCGGTGACTATCTGGTTCAGTCTGTCGTCATACGTAATATAGAAAACGCATTGCGTGAACTCCTGAAGTTTGATATATTTTCAGTAAGAACCAATGTACTTCAGAACACAGTGAAGTACGGACTCGGTAACAATTCTACTGGTAAACAGATGAAGTTCAGTAACTTTTTTGATAACTCAACTGTTTATATAGGAAAGTACTTCGGCAGTTCAATCTATGCTGATGCAATGATGAACTGGGTGTATGACGAGTCGAAGGTAGAAAGCGCAACGTCAGTGGGAGGTCTCGTCTTCCAGCCTGCAATAGGCCTGGAAATGGCATCACCATTTGTCAATATCCGTCTGGGTGTCGCTCCCGATCTGGAAGCTCTCCGCAATAATATGTGGGTTTCTTCCGCATCGATGACCCTGTCATGGAAATTCGCGCTATAAATTAAAAAAAGAATGCAGGAGTTTTTATGCGTCGTTCTGTTGTTTTTACGCTGATGGCAGCACTATTTTTGTGTACAGCAACGAGCAGTCTGGCAGCACAGAGTACAGAAAGTGAGGAAACAGTTTCCGATGCCAACTGGTATTACGGAAAGCTGATTAAAAATGTTTCTTTCAAGGGATTAAGGCATGTCGGTAATAAGGAAGTAGACGGCGTTACCAGCGGATTTATCGGCAAGCGCTTTTCTGATGAACTTTTTGCAGACATGATGGACCGCATCTATGCTCTGGAACTTTTTGATGATGTTGAGCCGGAAGCCCTTCCGGGAGATTCAAAACGCAATACTGTTTCCATTGTCTTTACCGTAACTGAACGCCCGGTTGTTTCCCGCCTTATTTTTCGTGGCAACAAGGCAATCCGTATGACGGAACTCAAGGACGCAATTTCTATAAAGGAAAAGGATGTTTTTGTTGAATCCAAGATGCTCGGCGATGAACGCGCAATCCGCTCTCTCTATCTGGAAAAAGGCTTTACCAATGTAACGGTTTCTTCCCAGACCCGGCAGACATCAAGAGGCTTTGAAGTAACATATATAATAGAAGAAGGTCGTTCAACAGTTGTCGGCCACCTTGAATTCAGGGGAAATAAAGTCTTTTCTTCCAAGACACTGAGGGGTAAACTCAAGCTCAAGGAAGTCGGTCTTTTTAACAAGGGTGCTTTTCAGGAAGCCACTCTGGAAGCAGACAAGCAGGCTATTGTGGCCTACTATCAGAACAACGGTTATATTGATGCCAGCATTATTGACGTAACAAGAGAAATCAATATAAACGAAAAGAAAAACCGCGATGAAATGACCATCACCTTTGTGGTGCAGGAAGGATCCCAGTACACTTTCAGCGGCATCACTTATGTAGGCAATACAATCTTTACTGATGAAAGGCTGAATGCTCTGGTAAAACAGCAGCATGGCAAAATGTTCAATCAGACAAAATTCCAGGAAAGCCTGATGGCAATTGCTGATTTGTACTATGAAAACGGTTATACGTCAAACAGATTTCAGCCCATTCCTACAAAGGATTCAGAAAACAAGACGATTTCCTATGTCCTGCAGATTACGGAAAATGTCCGCAGTCACGTTGAACATATCATCATCAAGGGAAATAACCGCACCAAAGAGCATGTCATCCGTCGTGAAATCCCGGTTGAAAGCGGAGATATTTTCTCCAAGGCAAAAGTAACCACAGGTCTTAGAAACCTCTACAACCTGCAGTATTTCAGCGCAGTCGTTCCTGATGTTGTGCTTGGTTCAGAAGAAAATCTGGTAGACCTTATCTTTACCGTGGATGAACAGTCCACAACATCAATCGAATTTGGTGTTACCTTCAGCGGAGTTTCAGACCCCAACGACCTGCCTTTTGCCCTCTTTGTAAAGTGGCAGGACAGCAATGTTAAAGGTTCAGGAAAATCCCTTAGTGCTGGTTCTACTATTTCAACTGATGAACAGTCTGTTACCCTGTCTTATGGTGAAAACTGGCTGTGGGGTCGTCCTATCAGCCGTTCAATCAGTACGACTTTCTCTCACGCAAGCGTAAACTCACTCAGACTAAAATGGCTTTCCAACGGTACTGTAGATAATTCCAACTATTATATGCGCTACGAACAGTGGAAGTGGTCTTTGAGCTATTCAATGGGCCACCGCTGGACTCCGGACTGGGCAATTCTCTCCCTTACCGGCGGTATTACAGGAAGTTTGCTGAACAACCGCTACGACAAGGAACTCTACACTCCGGTTGATACTACAGTCAGTGAGTTTGCAAACCGCTGGGGCTGGCAGAACTCTATCTGGGCGGCATTCTCTGTTGACGGCCGTGACGTAAACTATGACCCTTCAGCAGGCTGGTTTGCAAGTCAGCGCTTCACCTGGTATGGTCTGACCCCTATCGAAAGCGAATACTTCCTGCGTTCCGATACAAAACTTGAAAAATACTTTACGCTGATAAACTGGCGCATTACTGAAAAGTGGGCCTTTAAGCTTGTTCTCGCCGGTTATACAGGTCTTTCCATGATTTTCCCGGCAGCAAATACCGGCGTAGGTGACTCCAGCAAGCTTTACATTGACGGTATGTTCAACGGACGCGGCTGGACCAGTATCTACAATAAAGTTCGCGGTAAAGCCCTGTGGAATTCAAATATCGAACTCCGCATGCCGGTTGTTCCGGGTGTTCTCGCACTGGACGGTTTTGCTGATGCCGCAATCATTACAAAAGAAGTCTACCAGCTGGGAAGTATTGGCTGGGGTGACTGGTACTTTAGTGTCGGTCCCGGTGTACGCTTTACCATTCCCCAGTTCCCCCTCCGTCTGCTTTTTGCCCACACTTTCCGCATCGAAGACGGTTCGGTTAAATGGAATGACCACTGGAAGTTCGTCCTTTCATTCAACCTGATAAACAAGTAGATTTTATTTTGTATTTTTGATAGAGTTTGTGCTATGAAAAAGATTGGACTTTTCGTTTTTCTTGCCCTCATTTCCTGTGCAGGACTTTTTGCCCAGCAGATTACCCGCTTTGGTGTAGTGGATACAGCCCGTGTATATGCAGCCTATTTCCGTAATTCTGCACCGGTCCGCAATTATGAGTCGAAAAAAGCGGATTTCCAGAATGAAATCAACAAGCGCACTGATGAGATTCAAAAACTCCAGCAGCAGAAAGTTGATTATCAGAACAGCGGAAACGAATCTGCCGCCATGCGTATCGAAGCAGAAATTACCAAAAAAACTGACTATCTTACCCAGTATACCAGTGCAAAAAATATCGAACTGGAATCCTTAAAAAATTCACTGCAGAATTCAGATGCATTTTATAAGAAACTCTACAATACACTGGAACGGGTTGCCGAGCATGAAGGCTTCAGTCTTATTCTGAGTCTGCAGCAGGCAAATGCAGTTCTCTGGTACTCATCCTCCGTTGACGTTACTGACAAAGTCATCTCTGAACTGGGATTGTAGTCAATGTCACGCAAGCATGACGAAGTTGTCGCTGGATCGGTAAAAAACTACACGAACAACGAAACAACTCCCCTGATGGTGCAGTATCAGACCATCAAAGATCAGTATAAAGATGAAATTCTCTTTTTCCGTCTGGGTGATTTCTATGAGATGTTCAATGATGAGGCTGTAGAAGTTTCCCGTCTGCTGAACCTGACCCTGACTCACCGGGGAGAACAGCCCATGTGCGGAATTCCCTATCATGCGGCAAAGGTCTATATAGCCCGCCTTCTTCGACTGGGAAAAAAAATTGCCATCTGCGAGCAGGTAGGGGAGATTGCCAAAGGAAAGGGACTCACTGAACGCAAAGTCATAGAAGTGATTACCCCCGGAACGGCAGTTGAAAGTGAATATCTGGAAGGCGGTACCAACAATTTTCTTGCCTCGCTCTTTATAAAAGACGGTCAGACGGGCTTTGCATACATTGATGTTACGACTGCTGATTTTTTTGCAACCAGCTGGAAAGCAGATGAGATGCAGGAGAATTTTCCAAAAGAACTTGGGCGTGCCCATCCCCGTGAACTTCTGCTTCCTTCAGGCCTGCGTGACAACCGGGTCATTCAGGAAAGCCTTTCTTCATTCGGGGCAATTTCTGTTTCCTATTATCCTGACTGGAATTTTGATGCCTCGCTTTCATACCGCCGCCTGACGGAACAGTTTAAGACGATAAATCTGCGTTCTTTTTCACTTATGGAAAATTCGCCTGAGGTCGCGCCCGCAGGCTTTCTCCTGGACTATCTGAAAAAGACTGCTTCTACAAGTGCGCCTCATGTGAGCGGCATCAAGGTCTACAGGGACAGCGATTACGTGGTCATGGATGATGCCTCCCGCCGCAATCTGGAAATCGTGAGCAATCTGCGCGACGGTAGCAGCCAGTATTCTCTGCTGGAATGTGTGGCACATACCCAGACTGCCATGGGAAAGCGTCTTTTGCGCCAGTGGCTTTTGTACCCTCTGACAGACAGTAAGAAAATTTCTTTGCGTCAGGACCATGTGGAACTTTTTACCAAAAACCGCCGGCTTCTGGATGCAGTAAGGTCTCAGTGTGCCAGTGTGCTGGATATTGAGCGTCTTGCGGGGCGGATTGCCATGGAAAGGGCTCACGCAAAAGATTTGCAGGCCCTGCGCACAAGTCTGGAATCCTGGCTGCAGGTTCGCAAACTGCTGGAAAACTATGGCTTTACCGCCCTTTCCGAAGAAAATGCGCAGATGATTATCGACCTGATAAAAAATGCCATACTCGATGATCCGTCTACTATTTTTACAGAGGGCAGAATCATCAGACCGGGCTGGTCACAGGAACTTGACCACTACCGTGATGTCCAGCAGAATTTTAACCGCATTCTGGAAGAGTATGCAGAGGAAGAAAGACGGAATACGGGCATCGTCAATTTTAGAATCAAGAACAGCAATACTTCAGGCTACTATATAGAAATTACAAAGGGCAGACTGTCAAAAGTCCCCGAGCATTTTATTCTCCGCCGGTCACTGGTAAACGCAGAACGCTACACAACGGAGCGCCTGCAGGCTCTGGAAAGGGATTTAAAAGACGCTGCCCAGAATATCATCCAGACTGAGCATGATTTGTTTCTGGAAGTCCGCAGACGCCTTGCTGAGCACGTTCCCTATCTTCTGCAGGTTGCCCATGAAATTGCCTATGCTGATGTAACTGCTTCTTTTGCCTGGGCCGCCATCCTTTACCGCTGGACACGACCTCTGGTTGACGAGGGGTCTGATTTTGTCATCTGTGGCGGCCGTCATCCCGTAGTGGAAATGCATCTGCCCCAGGGAGAATTTGTTCCCAATGACATTGAAATTGCCTCCTCTGCTGACCCTGACGCCCGCTGTAAGACTTCATTTGACCTGATAACTGGTCCCAATATGGCGGGAAAAAGTACCTATCTGCGGCAGAACGCCCTGATTGCCCTGCTTGCCCAGACCGGCTCCTTTGTTCCGGCAGAGTCCGCACATATCGGTATCGTGGACCGCATTTTCTGCCGGGTAGGCGCAAGCGACAATCTGGCCCGGGGAGAATCTACCTTCCTTGTGGAAATGACGGAGACTGCAAACATCCTGCGCTCTGCCACGGAAAAATCACTGGTCATCATGGATGAAGTAGGGCGGGGTACATCTACGGAAGACGGTCTTTCCATTGCATGGGCAGTGAGCGAATATCTTTTGAATACATTAAAATGCAAGACTCTGTTTGCAACTCATTATCATGAACTTACCCGCATGGAACACTCATCCCTTAAACTGCTCTGCATGGCAGTGAGCGAGCAGGGGGAATCCGTCATATTTTTGCGCAAGGTAAAAGAAGGGGCAAGTGAAAACTCATACGGTATTCATGTAGCCCAGCTTGCAGGCCTGCCTCATTCAGTTATCAGCCGGGCATCACAGATTCTGGAGCGCCTGCAGGCGATTGCCGCTGACCGTCCCGTTCTGGACACCCCGATTGAAACTATGGCCCTCCCGGCAGATACATCTGCCCGTCCCTCTCCCTCAGCCCCGGGCCTTTTCTCTGATGAAGAAATGGTGCTGGATGAAATCCTTTCCGCAGACCCGGACAACCTTACCCCTCTAGCCGCCCTGCAGATGATTTCCCGCTGGAAAAAAGCCCTGTCCGGCAGATAAGACACGGGTGGTTTGACACAGATGGGGCACGGTTCTTTTTTTTGACACAGATGTTCACGGATACACACAGATAGGACACGGATGATTTTTTTTTATTTTTATCTGTGTCTCATCCGTGTGTATCACTGTTCATCTGTGGTGCCTCTCGGGGAAAGGCTCCGCCTGATAATT
>DFDV01000146.1:26558-41384 GCA_002369025.1 Treponema sp. UBA3819
GCCTGCGATTTCGCTAAGCCGTTTTTGCGACTGGTAGCCATTTTTTTGAAAAACAGTTTTATATTGCGGAGCCTTACTTTTTGACACAGATGCGTTGTTTTTGACACAGATAAACACAGATGGACGCAGATGAGACACGGATGTTTTTTTATTTTATTATCTGTGTCTCATCCGTGTTAATCACCGTTTATCTGTGGTTTTGCCAGACGAATGGGAGACTCCGCTTGCCGGTAGTCTGTTTTTGTTGAGTCGCAACAGCACTGCGCCTTTTTTTTCAGAAACAGTTTTATTGTGCGAAGCCCTGTTTTTTTTTCACTTTTTTTTAAATTTTTTGTATATTTTTGCATTTAAAAGGCTATATATATAGTGTATGAGGGATAAGAAAATCTCGCTGTGGCCTGAAAAAAGTCTCATGGGTTTCTTTTTGCAGTTCCTTTTTCTAACTCGCAGTATTCTGGTATGGATATTGGGTGGTGATCTTTGTCTCCGCTGCGGTGAGGTGAGTGGAGTTTATCCCTTGTGCCCGTCGTGCATGAAGCAGTTTTTTGATACAGCCCTACCCGTATCTGAGGAAACTGCTTCTGCACGATGTTCTGTCTGCGGTAAGGCTCTGCTCAGTGAAATTTCAGTCTGTACTGCCTGCAGAAGCGAAGCACTTCTTCTTCATACGGACGGAGTCTTTCCCCTGCATGCCTACCGCCTGTGGAAAAAGGACCTGCTCTTTGCATGGAAAAGCGAAGACAAACGCACGCTTTCCCCTGTCTTTGCCTGCATGATGCACAGAGCCTATAAAGATTTGTGCAGCCGCTTCGGGAAAAATCTTCCCCTTGTGCCGGTGCCGCCCCGTCCGGGAAAAATCAGGGAACGCGGCTGGGACCAGGTTGATGAAGTCTGCTATTATATGCATCTTATCTGGAAGGTTCCCGTGCTCAAACTGCTGGTACGAAAGAGTCAGGTGCAGCAGAAAAAACTGGGGCGGCTTGCACGGAGAAAGGCTTCTGCCGCTTCGTATGTCCTGGCCGGTGAGAAAAAACTCCGTCACTATGCGCCGGTTCCGCCGGAAAAAGTGATTCTGGTGGACGATGTGCTTACGACAGGCTCTACCCTGAATGCCTGTGCGGAAAGGCTGAAGTCATACGGAATACAGAAAGTGTATGCACTCACGCTTTTTTCCGTAGCATAAAATTTTAATTTGCATTTTATGCGATGGTCTAGTATACTAGAATATATATATTTTTTGAGGTTTGTTAATTATGGCTGATACACAGAAAACAGAAGATGTTCCCGCATTTACCCTTGAAGAGGCAATTGCAGAAGCGCAGCGTTGTTTAAAATGTCCTAAACCGATGTGCCGCACAGGATGTCCTATAGAAAACGACATTCCGGCATTTAACCGTGAACTTTCAAACGGTAATATCGGTGCGGCTTACGCAATTATTTCAGAGCGCAGCAATCTGCCGGCAATCTGCGGACATGTCTGTCCCCATGAAAACCAGTGTGAAGGTCACTGTATCATGAATCGTGCCAAAAAGCCTCCGATTCGTATCGGTCAGATTGAACGCTTTATTGCAGATTTTGAATACGAGTTCCAGCTGAATAAAATCAGAAAGAACATCAAGCCCGTTGGAAAGGTTGCAGTTGTTGGTTCAGGACCTGCCGGCTTGAGTGCGGCATTTGAATTTGTACGTGCCGGCTATGAAGTAAATGTTTACGAAAAAGACAGCGAGCCGGGCGGAGTCCTCATCTACGGAATTCCTGAATTCCGCCTGCCCAAAGACAATGTACACCGCTACATCCAGCGGCTGACGGATTTGGGAGTTACCTTTACCACCGGCACCTGGGTCGGAAAAGACATTACTGTAGACCAGATTCTTGCTGAAGGCTATGAGGCAGTTCTCATTGCCACCGGTTCTATCGCACCCAAGTGGCTTGATCTGCCGGGCAAGGAACTGACGGGCGTCCTCGACTCCCTCAAACTGCTCCATGATGTGCGCGACTTTAACGCAGGCAAGCTGGAGCGTGACAAGATTGAAGTAAAGGATGGCGACGATGTTGTTGTTATCGGTGCGGGTAATGTTGCAATGGATGCCTGCCGTACTGCAGTCCGCATGGGCGCAAAACACACTTATGTCTGCTATCGCCGTACCATTGAATTCATGAAGGCCGCCAAGGCTGAATACGATGAGGCTGTTGCAGACGGCGTCATCTTCAAGTGGGAGCATGTTCCCGTTTCTTTTGAAGGTAAAGACGGAAAAGTCTGCGGCTTTAAGGCAAAGACTCCGGATGGAGAAGTGGTTATCCCCGCTACAAAAATCATCGTGGCAATCGGTTCCGAGCCAAATGAAATTACCACAAAGGGAACTGATGGCGTTGAACTTGCGGAAGACCGCTATATTCTTACCCATGTTGAAGAAGGCGCGGAATATTACGGTATGACCGGCAAAAAAGGTGTCTTTGCCGCCGGTGATATTGTGCATCGTCCCAAGACTGTAGTTATGGCAATGCGCGAAGGCAAAAAGGTCGCCTTGAGTGCAATTTCATACATGAAGGCGAATAAACCTGCTCAATAAGGGGCAGGGCAAAAATACAAAAAAGGGCCATAAAATTGACCCTTTGCATATTGTATTTTAACGCTTTTCAGTGTATTCTTATTTAAGACCTTTGGAGGCATTATGGCAGCAGAAAATACACAGATTCAACAGGTAACATTCCAGCTTGGTGAAGAAATCTACGGTGTTGACATTATGGATGTAAAGGAAATCGTAAAGGTTAGTGCCCTTCGCCCCATTCCTAATGCACCGTACTATGTTGAAGGTATTTTCAATCTTCGTAGCGAAATTATTCCCGTTATCAACCTGCACCGTCGTTTTGGCATTAAAAAACTGACAGAAGTTGATGGTGAAGATTACGAAGGCGGCTTTGTTATTCTGGATATTGACGGCATGAAAATCGGTATTATCATTGACCGCATTGCCCGTGTTGTTTCAATTCAGCGTGAAGAAATTAAAGCTCCGCCTCAGATGATTAGCGGTATCGGTACTGAATATATTCAGGGTGTTGTCCGTCAGGATAATTCCTATCTGATTATGCTTGATATCCGCAAAATCTTTAACGCAAGAGAGCTTCAGAAAATTATGCAGGGCGATTCTGCTGAGTAAATCTCTTGATTTCCTCAGACTTTTCAAGCCCCACTTTATGTAATTTACTGTAAGGTAAAAAATGATTCAGACATTCAGTTCTACGATTCGCAGAAAGGAAATGGACGCCGTACTTACATGTATGGTAGATGAAAAAACCGGTCCAGGTGAGTTGAATATGCGTCTTATTCAGGCGGTAAAGGAATTTACGGCCTGTGACGGCGCCGTAGCCTTTCGCAGTGCGACAATTGCATTATCTTATGCCCTCAAAGCCCTCGATTTGCCCGCAGGAAGCGAGATTATGATTTCTGCGCTTGCTCCCTCATGGCAGTATGTGGCTGTGGAGACTCTCGGTTACAAGCCCCTGGTTCTGGACGTAAGCGAAGAAAGCGGTCTGGTAACGGCAGAAATTGTAGCGGAAGGTGCAAAGGCAGGCGGAAGGCTTTTACTTTTGCATGAGACCATGGGAATTATTCCGGAGCTGGAAAAAATCGCCGCATTGGGAATTCCGCTTATTGAAGATATTTCCCACTCAGTTGGAGCTGTGGTTGAAGCAAAGGAAGACGGCGAATCAGCAGCAGGTGAAGATGGAAAAGCCGCTGCGGCAAAAAATGCAGGCTCATTCGGTGTATATGCAATTATGGGGCTGGAAGAGTTTGACACTATTACGGCTGGAGGCGGCGCAATTCTGATGGCTCCCCGCAGACGGGAATGGTCAGCCCTCAAATCCTTTACAGATTCAGCTCCCCGCACGGACATTCTTCCCGATATCAACAGCGCCCTTGCCTTTGTGCAGATAAAGGAATTCCGCCGCAACGAAGATATCCGCAAGACAATTTATGCGTCATTCCAGCACGCACTTTTGAGCGGAAAAAACAGAACTTTTGTTCGTGAGCATGGAGACGGTTCTACCATCTGGTCTTTCCCGGTGGTGCTGTCCGGCAGTTTTAAGGATGCAAAACAGTATGCTTCCCGCAAGGAAATAGAAATCCGCCCGGCCTATGAAGATTCAGTCATCGCCTTAAAAGACGAGGAACTTTCCGCCAGCTGTAAAAAGGCAAAAGCCCTCTTTTTGCGGACAGTACTCTTTCCCCTGTACCCGCGGCTGGGAAGTGAGGCAGTTACCAAAATCACCAAAGTTCTGGGTACCTTGCCGTAAAAAGACAAGACGAAGTTTTATAGGAGGATGCAGTGAAAGAATATAACAAAGCGCTTATCATCGTAAACACCTATAAAGACGAATCAAAAAAACTGGGTTCGACCATAAAAGAATATCTGGAATCACTTGGTAAGCAGGGAGATATTTTCCTTTACAACGGATTTTGTGAAGAATATCCCTTTCACGGCTACGACTTTGTTATCACGCTGGGGGGAGACGGAACGGTGCTTTTTGCCGCCAGAGGCTGTGCTTCTCTTGGTATTCCGGTTTTTCCCATCAATTTTGGAACTTTTGGCTTTATCGCAAGCGTACAGAAACCTGAATGGAAACATGAACTTGACCGTTTTCTTGCAGGAAAGGCAATTATTGCAGAGCGATCTATGATAAAGGCAGCCCTTGTGAGGGGAAACGCAAACCGCTTCAGCCAGACAGGATTAAACGATATAGTCATCAGTGCAAAAAACGCCGCACGCACCATTTCTTTTGACATCACTTACGACAATGTATCCCTGGGCGAATTCAAGGCGGACGGCATTATCGTTTCTACGGCAACAGGCAGTACCGCCTATTCCGCAAGTGCAGGCGGACCTATCATTGACCCGGATCTGGATGCCCTTGTCCTTACCCTGATGAATGCATTTTCCCTTTCCAGCCGTCCTATGGTAGTAAGCCCCCTGGGAGAAATCGGCATAACAATTCTTCCTTCACGCACAAGTGAAGTAACAATCACAGTTGACGGACAGATTCCTGTGGATTTGCATGTAGGCGACATCATTAAAATCCGCCGGATAAAAGATAAAGCCCTGCTTGTCGGCTGTACTTCAGAAAAATTCTATCACGCGTTGCGTACAAAACTTAACTGGTCGGGAGGTCCTTCTCTTGCTTGAAGATCTGAATATCAAGGATTTTGCCCTGATTGACAATGCAACGATTGAATTCTCAAAAGGCTTTACCGTGCTTTCCGGTGAAACAGGTGCCGGAAAATCTTTGCTGATTGGCGCACTTTCTTTCCTTTTGGGCGGAAAAAGCGGAACCGAGCAGATTCGCCCCGGCTGCCATGAAGCAACAGTGAGCGGCACATTTTTACTGGAAGAAAACAATGTAACCCCTGCCCTGACAGAATCAGACGAGGATGAGGGCGAATGCAGAAGCGCATCTGAGTGGCTTTCCCGCCACGGCATTGAGACAGAAAACAACCGCATCCTTCTGCGCCGCTATGTGCGTGATAACGGAAAGACCGGTGCATGGATTGGTGATACGGCGGTTACCCGTGCTGATTTAGCGGCATTCAGTTCATTTCTGGTGGACATCCACGGCCAGCATGAGCATCAGTCTTTGATGAAAGTGCCTGAACACCGCCGCTTTCTGGATTCTTTTGCAGGCCTAAATGAACGCGTGGCTGCCTTTACTGCCCTCTATGTAGATCTGGTTGCAAAAAGAAAGCGGCTTGATGAGCTGAACGCAAGCGATGCAAACCGTGAACAGAAAATTGAACTGCTGTCTTTTGCCATAAAGGAAATTGAAGAGGCAAAGTTAAAGGCTGATGAAGACAAGGCTCTGGATGAAGAAGAAACAAAACTTTCTTCCTTTGAAAAACTCTATGCTGACATTGAAGGCGTGAATGCCGCGCTTGACGGAAACGGGGAGGGGGCGGTGAGCCTCTTAAAACGCATCCGGGGAACGGCTCAGCACGCCTGTGATCTTGATAAGTCTCTTGAAGCTCTTGATCAGCGGCTGGAAAGTGCCTTTTATGAGCTTTCCGATATTGCAAGTGAATACAAAAACTATGAGCGCTCCCTGGTATTTGATCCGGAAAGACTTGCCCAGGTTCAGGAACGCCAGACCCTCATTTATAATCTCAAGAAAAAATATGCTTCCTCTGTAAACGCTCCTCTTGATGAAGTCCTTCAGTATGCAGAAAATGCAAAGGCACAGTTGGAAACCATTGAAGGCGGAGAAGCGGGAAAAGAACAGCTGAAAAAAGAAATTGCTGCGCTTGAAAAAGAAGTGTATACCGAGGCAAAAGCAATTTCCGCCGCAAGAAAAACAGCCGCTTCCCGGATGGCTCAGGGTGTGGAATCAGTTCTTTCTCAGCTGGGCATGAAGGGTACCCGTTTTTCAGTCAGCATCATCGAAAAAAATGGCACTGAACTGGAGCAGAAATGCGGCCCCTATGGCATGGACAATATTGAATTCCTTATCAGCGCAAACCCGGGTTCTCCCCTGCAGGGACTTGCAAAAATTGCCAGCGGTGGTGAATTGTCCCGCGTGATGCTTGCCCTCAAAACTATTCTTGCAGCGACAGACCCCGTGCAGACCCTCATTTTTGACGAGATTGATACCGGTATTGGTGGCGAAGTGGCTGTGAGCGTGGGAAGTCACCTGAAAAAACTGGCAAAAAACAGACAGGTTTTGTGCATCACCCATCTAGCGAGTATTGCGGTATATGCCGATAATCAAGTAAAAATAGAAAAAGGCGTGAATGCAGGTGCAACACAAACCCGTGTCTTCCCGATTACAGCGGAGGCCAGGGTGGAAGAGATTGCGCGTATGTTGAGCGGCGATCCTGCCAGTGCAGAGTCTTTGGAACATGCCCGCTCAATGCTGCAGCGCTTTTCAGAAGGGGCATGACTATGGCAAAGATAAAAGTTGAAGACCGTGAATTGTTTAAAGACCGCTGTAAACCTTATGAGGAAAGAATAAAGCAGGCCCTTGATGCAGAAAAAAAGGAACTGCTTTCCATCAATCAGGATGCGGCTCAAAAGGCCTACAAAAAATTCAAACTCAGCGAAGCCATGCTTTCCATCGCCGCAGACTACATGCAGATAAACAATCTGTCTGTGGAACTGATCGATACAAAAAATAATGATGCCTTAAACGATGCCCGCAAAATCATCTATAAGTCCATAATTTATCTTGAAGATATCGTTACTCCTACAATAGATGTGCCTTATTCTGACATTGAAGATAAGGTTGCTCAGATTGCAGAAATTGATGTGGAAAAACGCTGGTATCTGGTGCGCAAGATGGGACTTACCATTCAGCTTCTGGAAGATGCCTTTGGCGAAAATTCAAAATGGAAGATGTCCTTTATTGAAATTCGCGGACGGGCTGCAGTCGTTGCAAAGAACATGCTCGACTGGAAGGAAGCAATTAAAGTCTATTTTGATTCCAGCCTGCCGCATTTTGATACCGTAGTCTACTATATTCGTCTCCTGCGAAAACAGTTCAGTCAGATTGCAGTACAGTACAGGGATAAATATGAACTTTCTTCCCGCCGCCTGGACGACATGAAGTCTGCCATCCGTTTTGTTCTTGCCGAGCGAAGAATCTGTATTCTGATTGGCGAAAAAGATGATGCTGAAAAACTCAAGAGTAATGCCCAGGTCTGGAAAGATAAACTTGATGCAGACAAAAAATCTGGTGTAGCAAAATAGTCTGATGGACGGAAGGGAATGATTGACGAAAAACTCATCCTAAAAATATTTGAAGGTTTCTCAATCCAGCGCTGGAATGATCTGGTGCGTCCCTTTGAAATCGTTGAGATGGATAAGGCTGCAGAAAAAATGGTTGCCGCCTACATCATCGGAAAATATGAGGAAGAGCAGGGCCACGAAATTGACTGGGAATGGATGATTTATGCCTCCCTCTTTGACCTGCTCAAAAAAATTGCCCTCTGCGATATCAAAAGTCCCGTACAGCGCATGATTCGCCAGCAGTATCCCCAGGAATACATCCGCCTGAACGAATGGGTGCTTTCCCAGTACCGTAATTTGATTCACGACAAAGATTTGTTCTCCCGCTTTACTATGTACATCGGTCAGACTGCCGGCTCCATCAAGTTAAAGGAAAATGCTTCTCTGTCTGCCCGCGTACTCAGAGCTGCCCATAAGTTTTCTTCACTGAGGGAACTGGAAATGCTTTCCGTGGTGAATGAAGAGGCCAGACTTACTGACATCCGCAAGGGGCTGAATGAAGACATTCAGGAATTTCTGGATTTGCGGGGCATGCAGCTTTTAGTTACCCGCCAGCGTCCTTTTGATTTAATCATGCATGTGGAACAGCTTCGCTTTCAGACCCGCTGGAATCAGACTCCCCGGGTACCGCATACAAGCGTTCTGGGGCATTGTTTTTTTGTTGCAATATCTACTCTGCTGCTGGTGAGGGATGCGGGTAAGCCCCTGTGTCCAAAGCGTCTTTTTAATGACTTTTTCTGTGCCCTTTTTCATGATTTACCTGAGGCGGTTACCCGGGACATTATTTCTCCTGTAAAGCAGGCTACTGATGAACTTCCCGCAGTGGTAAAGCATATTGAAGATGAAATCGTAAAGAGTGAGCTTGTCCCCCTCATGGAAGATTTTTACAAAGACGAACTCATGTATTTTACCAGCGATGAATTCTTGAATAAGGTAATCGTAAACGGTCAGGTAAAGAGCCTTGAATGGGAAGAGCTGAACAGTGACTACAACAGCGATTCTTATTCTCCTGTTGACGGCCGTACAGTCCGCCTTGCAGACCATCTTTCTGCCTTTATCGAAGCAGATTCTTCTATAAAATACGGTATCACCAGCAATCACCTTAAAAGCGGCCGGGACAATATCCTTAAATCATATCCCGCCGGAAAAATCATCAACGGTATAGAAATCGCAGACCTCCTCGGACGCATAGCTGCCGCAAAATGACGCACAGTCTGGCAAAATAAGAACTAATCAAACTCAGCATTTCTGCCGAAAATAGATATGCTATGAACTGTACCATTTTAAAAAACGCATGTATTTCACTCTTTTTTCTTGCTGCGGTAGGATTAGCTTTTGCTGACACAACGCATGTTGTTCAGAAGGGCGATACTTTGTATTCCCTCAGCCGTACTTATGGAACTTCCGTGCAGGCAATTTGTGAGGCAAACGGAATTGCGGACGGTTCATCAGTCAAAGTCGGTCAGAAACTGACTATTCCGGGTGCTCCTGCAAGCGTAAGTCCTCAGCCTGCTCAGACAGTAAAGCAGGGAGATGGAAGCTATACCGTACAGAAAGGAGACACTTGGTACGGTATTGCCCGCACTTTTTCTACCAATGTAAATGAACTTTACACGCTTAACGGTGTAGATAAGGATGCAACTCTCAAAGTCGGCCAGAAAATCAGGGTTCCCGGCGGAAGTAATGCAGTCGCATCTGCAAAAGATTCAAAAGAATCAAAAGAGACAAAAAAAGATACAGCAAAAGCGGCTCCACTTGTGGTCAATGTTCCGAAAATTGAAGACCCCCGGACCTATTCAAACAAGAAGGGAGATTCTTCTCTGGTCTGGCCTGTTGAAAAACCGGCGGTTACCTATGTATCCGGCAAGATGAACGGCGTAAACTTAAGTGCAAAAAAAGATGAATCTGTAACGGCAATCCGTGCAGGCACAGTCATGTTCAGCGGAACCTACCGCGGTTTTGGAAATGTCGTTTTCATTCAGAGCAAGACAGGTCATATCTACGCATATACCGGACTTGGAACAGTAAAAGTGAACAAGGGTGACTATTGCGTCTTTGGCGCCCAGATTGGTACGGCAGGCGTGGATAGTTATACGTCTAAGCCGCAGATGTCCCTTATGGTCTTCCAGAACGGGCTTCCCATCGATCCCGCAAAAGCACCCCGGGGCTAAAGACCGGCGCTTTTCCAAAACATTTTTCAGCAGATTTTTCCATTGTATTCTCAAAAAACTCGTGATATAATGTTAGCACTATGAATCACGGGATGATTACATCGGCTTCGGGCTGGCGCAAGGTATTTGCCCTTTCCGGGGATGAAGAAGATACGACAAACCAAATCAGTGCGGACAATACGGTTCTTTCCGCCCTTGCAGCGGACACATTTGCCGCCTATATGATTGCAAGGACAGGAGAGGAGCGAAAGCCTGTTATTGTTCTTGGAACAGATGCCCGCCCTACAGGTCCTGCCATTGCCGATGCCATGCTGCGTGCCCTTCTTGCAAACGGACTTTCCGTTCAGTATGCGGGAATCATTGCGGCTCCCGAAATCATGGCATATTCCCGCGCCTTTGACGGCTTTGTTTACATTTCTGCAAGTCACAATCCTGTCGGACATAACGGCATTAAATTCGGCCTGAACGATGGCGGCGTACTTGACCGGGACGAAAACGCAAAACTTGTTGCGGCTTTTGAAGAACGCTGTGCAGATTCTAAGGCGGTGCAGAACGCTATTGCGATAATGGGACGCTGCCCGGAAGCCGCATTTGACTGGGTAATGGCAGAAAGCCCGGCGGTAAAACAGGAGGCCCTGTCTTCATACCGTTCTTTTGAAAAGCGCACTATTGCCGCCTCAGAAGATATAGCCGCCCAAAACGAACTCTTTTCCCTTCTCCGCGCGCGCACAAAGAAAAACCCTCTGGGCATAGTCTGCGACATGAACGGCTCTGCGCGAACACTTTCCATTGACGAATCATTTTTTGCCGAATGCGGCATCAATTTCTACGCCATAAACAATCAGCCGGGAAAAATCGCGCACACAATAATTCCCGAGCCGGAAAATCTTGTTTACTGTGCGCGCAAAATGAACCGCCTGCACAAGGACGGAACAAGCGATGCCCTTTTAGGCTACATGCCTGACTGCGACGGTGACCGGGGAAACATTGTCTACTGGAATGAAGTGACGGAAAAAGCAGAAGTACTCAAGGCTCAGGAAGTTTTTGCCCTGTCCGTGCTTGCTGAACTTTCCTATGCAACCTACAAAAACGGCGGACTTCCTGCTCACGGTCTTCTGGCAAAGGCAATTCAGACCAAAAATGACTCGGAAGATCCCGATGAACAGCGTCTTGGTGTGGCAGTAAACTGTCCTACATCCATGAGAATAGAAGAAATTGCTTCCGCTTTTGGCGCAAAAGTCTTCCGTGCAGAAGTAGGGGAGGCAAATGTAGTCAATCTGGCCCGTGAAAAGCGGGAAGAAGGCTGCCTTGTACCGATTCTGGGCGAAGGTTCTAACGGCGGAAACATCACTCACCCGGCCGCTGTCCGTGACCCTATGAACACCATTTTTGCCCTCATCAAACTGCTTGCCCTCCGCGACCAGGGCGACCGCAAAGGCCTCTTCCATCTCTGGTGTGAAGCAAGCAGGCAGCTGGACAAATACAAGGATGACTTTACCCTTTCTGACATAATTGCCACTCTTCCCGTTTACACCACCACAGGCGTAAGCGAAAAGCGTGCAATCCTACATATCAATACGGAAAATCATGCGGTCTTAAAAAGAAGATTCCAGAAAGTTTTTGAAGACGAATGGCAGAAAAAACGCGTCAATCTGCTCAAAAAATATGGTTTTGCATCCTACGAGGCTGTCGCCACCAACGGCACAAAAGAGACCCGCAATATCGAAGATTTTGGCCTGAGCGGAAAAGGCGGACTTAAAATCATCTTCTACAATGAAAAGACCCAGCCGCTTGCCTTTATCTGGATGCGGGGCAGTGGTACTGAGCCGGTATTCAGAATCATGTGCGATGTAAAAGGCTCCGATTCAAAAATGGAAAAAAGCCTGCTCGCATGGGAAACGGAGATGATTCAGCGGGCGGATGAGATGCAGTGAGAGAGGGGAAAGCCTTTCTAGTGAAAACTTATTCAAAATTTACAAAAGTTTTCAGTACTACTGAAAACTTTTACTTTATAAAATAACTCGCCGTAGACACGCGGAACATTTTGTTCAGCGACACGGTGACATTCTTTGACGACTTGTAGCCCAAGATTCCCTTGAACACAAATCCCCAGAACGCGCCGATTGCCCGCTTCTGAAAATCCGAAAGAAAGGCGTTTTCGTCGCCCGTGATTTTTACCAAATCTTCCTTGCGCACTTCCAAAAAAGTCTTGACAGGTGGAATTTTGAACACATCATTGCAAAAAACAATGTGAGAGAGCAATTCCGTGTCGCTTGCCGCGTCCAGGCAGAGATTTTTGAGCGGGGAATTTTTTTCATCATGATAGAACGGCGAAAAATTCGCATACATTTTTAAGAATCCTGTCTCAAGCTGGGCAAGAATTTCTTTTGAAGAAAAAGGTATCTGCATAGTTTTCCTTATTCAACCTTGACAGACATACCCCACTTGTAGTAATATAAGCGTAATTCACATTTATAAAATTATTATATGTGAATTACCTCTGACGAGTGGGGGGGGTATGCTGGTAACATATTCGTCTGTACTATTTGAATCTAGCAGTTTAAATATACAGATTTTTCCCCTTCCTCGTCAATTAGAATATGTGTTTTACGGTTATAGGAGAAATGGATATGAAAGATGAAGATGAAAAAGAAACAGTGCGTGTTGAAAAGCATATTTACCATAAAGGTGATTCTGCACTCACGACGATTTTAAAAGGCATCGGCTGGGTAATTACCTTGCCCTTCAGAATGGTAGGTGGATTTTTCAAGTGGGTTGTAATCATTCTCTTAGTTCTCATCGTTGGCTATTTTGCATGGACAGCGTATGTCGTCCACGAATCCGCAAAAACAGATTCAGGCTACACAGAATCCGTAAAATTGCTCAACAACATCATTGAAGCAAGCAAAGAAGCGGACAATTCAGCGAACAACAAGTGAGGCAGGATATGAAAAAGAGAATCTCGATTTTTGCTTTGGCTATACTGTTAGCTACTTTGAGCGGCTATACCTATTCAGCAACGCTAGAAGATATTGAAGAGATTGAAACGGAACGAAAAGCCACAGAATTAGCAGAAAAGGAGCGAAAAGAGGCAGAGCAAAAAGCTGCTGAAGAAGCAATTGCCGCAAAACGCAAGGCGAATGAAGCAAAAGCAAAATCTTTTGCGAAGGGTTATACTTATCATGGCATAGACGAAGATACTAGCAATGCCCGCTTATTCAAGAATGAAGCATTGGAAGCAGGTCATGCCTATTATATTTCAGGATTTGTCGTCTCAGAATATTCAAATAATATGGGGGCTGTTGTAATTTCGCTATTTGAGGAGTCGAATTATCTTCTTGTTGACTATGTTAATGCGAAAGTCAAGAATGAGGTCCTTAACGCTTCAAAAACGGTATTCGGAAATCTGCCAGTAACAGTCGTTGTCGCAGGCGGCAGCGGTCGTTCAAAAACTCCCGTAATTTTGGGATTGGTTGAATGAAAGCAATGATTGTGTTAGAATAGATTTATCGAGGCACTGATATGGCAAAATATGTAGAATATAAATATAAATCTGATAAAAAAGATGTAACTTTCTGTTGCTATAGCGAACGAGGGATAATGTCATATTATTTTTTTAATTATCTTCCGTCCGAAAATCATGTCAAGGATTTTTTTCAGTCTGCTTCTAAGGAAAATCCTCAAATTAAAAATGCATGGGAAAACATTTCCGATGTCTGCATTTTTAGCGAATTTGAACTTGGTAACATCGGTTTCGGCTCTCCCGACGGAGCGATTTCATTCAAAGCAAACGGTGAAAACTTTTTCATTTTTATTGAAGCAAAATTCAATGAAACTTATGAAAAAAGCAATGGAAAGCATAAAATCGGTGATAAAGATTACAATTCCACGCTGAAAGGTCAGCTTGAATTGCGAGCGCGATTTGTAAAAACTTTATTTTTGAACGATACATTAACAGAAGAAGCGAAGATAGAAGAAAATCCCGACGATTACGCGAAAAAAGACTATTTTTACCGCGATGGAAAATCCAATAAAGAGAATCGGCATTTAATCTTAAAAAAAGGTGTTCACTCTCTTGTGCAAAAAATTCATTCTTGTAAAAAAGAAAATATTTTTTACTTGGCGATAACGGAAGAATCAGAAAATCCATTTAAGAATTGCGAAAACTTGCCAAACGGAATTGAAACGGGAAAACTGCTTTGGATGCCAGCGGATTTTTTTATAAAATCCGTAGAAAGAACAGGCGAATTGGTTGTAGTACTGTCAAATTGACAGTACATCCCCTCCTGTTCACATCTTCAGCACCCATTTCCACAGCGGCACGACGCTTATTGTGCACCCGTCTACCACAAGGTCGTCCTCTTCCTCATACGTGATGACGGTGAGATGCTTTGCTTCTTCCACGGACTGTGCGGCGCGTATGAGCGAGTCGGTTTCGCGCGTGTCGGTGATGTTTTTGAGCGACCATGCCACCTGATAGGCAGTTCCTGTCTGGGGAACGAAAAAATCCACGTCAAACTGCTTTGAACGCAAGAAATAGACTTCATCAAAGCGATTGTGCAGGGTGAGCGCGACAAGATTTTCAAGAAGCCGAGTTTCTTTGTCGAGCAAAAAGAGGTTCAGAAGCCCGTTGTCGGTAAAATAGTATTTGGGTGTGGTTTCTTTTTCGACGAATTTTGAAAAATAATTCCGCACGGGAAAAATCAGGTACGAATCTTTTGCGTAGCCGATGTAGTCAATGACCGCATCCTTGCTGATTCCCACGCCGACCGTTTTCAGAATGTTGTGCAGTTTGGAATAGGAAACTTCGTCCTTTACGGTCTCTGCGATTTTTTTGATGAGCAGTTTGAGAGCCTGAGAATTTCGGATATTGTTCCTGCTCG
>DFDV01000061.1 GCA_002369025.1 Treponema sp. UBA3819
TGAAGATGAACCGGAGGATGAAGAAGCGGAAGATGATGATGAGCCGCTTGCATCCGTTTTAATATAGAAAATATTGATTCCGGAACCCAGAGACTCAAGGAAATATGTACCTGCTGAAGAAGCATTATAGGTGTATGCAGCGATAGAAGAAGAAACTTCCTTTTTATCCACCACGGCACCGCTTCCGTCAACCAGGGCAAGGTAACGTCCGGAGGCACCAGAAGCAAAGACGGTAATTGTTGCAGAACCTGCCGTTTCAAAACTTACACAGCGGTAAGAACCGGCAACGCCTGCACCGCCAAGAGCCAGGGTCTGGGTAAAGGTTTTGTCCTGGAGCGTTGCAGAATTGTAGGGAGTAGAAACCGTTTTTGAGCTTGTGGCGTAAATCGTGTAGTTTCCGCTCGTTACATTTGAGGTGAATGTTCCGTGTGAAAGATTATCAGCATAGAACGAAGAAATACCAGAAATTGCGGCACGTCCTTCAGCCTCATCTGCAAGTACAGTTGAGTTAATTTCATTTTCTTCCAGATCAGAACATCCGGAAAAAACCAGAGCCGCTGCGGCACAGAGGGCTACAGCAAACTTTTTGAAAAAACACTTTTTCATCATAGTACCTCCATAGTACATCTAGCCGCAATCTACCCTTAATACTGCCTGTCTGTCAATCTTAAATTTGCACACAGAATTTGCATTATTCCGTCATTTTCAAAATATCGGTGACAAATACAGACAAATCTTACTGTTTTTATGAATTTTTAATGTCAGAATATTTATATTACCTTAAACCGTTTTTCGGGCATTTTTCAGATAAAAAGTGGAAAAAATGCAAAAAAAAGCCGTATTCCATGTGAATTCTGCCCAAAAAGGGGACAAAATCATGAAATACGGCCTCTACAGTGTGACTGCAGGACTTTACTGATTCTTAACCGGTACGCCGCAGCCCTTGTGATCTTCTTCCCAGGCCTGAGCCAGCTGAAGAATCTTTACATCGCTGAACATTTTTCCTGCAAACTGAATGCCTACAGGAAGACCGTCTTTGCTTGCTCCTGCCGGAACAGAAATTGACGGAATGCGGGCCAGATTTACGAAAGTGGTAAAAAGGTCGCTCAGATACATAGCAAGCGGGTCATCGTATTTTTCACCCAGTTTAAATGCCGGTGTAGGACAAACCGGACAGAGGATGACATCATAGGTTTCAAAAAGGGCTGCCACTTCCCGCTGGATTCGGGCGCGGACTGACATACCCTTTTTATAGGTGTCGCCTGAGAACTGCTCGGAAAGCACGTAGTTTCCGATGATGATGCGCCGTTTTACTTCCGGTCCAAAACCTTCGCTTCTGGTATCCACATAAAGCTGATCATAGCCCGCACCATTGTCTACCCGGTGACCGTAGCGGATGCCGTCAAAACGGGAGAGGTTTGAAGCAGCTTCAGAGAGGGCGATAACATAGTATGAAGCAATAGACGCATCCAGAATGGGAAGGTCTACGATATCAATTTTTGCACCCTTTTCGCTGAACCATTTTTTGGTATCGTCAAAGACTTTCTTTACATCGGCATCCATGCCCTTTGCTTCCTCAAACTGCTTGGGAACAGCAATTTTAAGTGAAGAAAAATCCTTGTATGCGGCAAGGTCTGCCAGTTTGTCTGAATCCGGCAAATCTGCACTGGTATCATCGTAAAAGTCCACGCCACTCATCACGGAAAGAGGCAGGGCAATATCTTCCGGCGTGTGGCCAAGAATACCAACCTGGTCCAGAGAAGATCCGTATGCTACCACACCCCAGCGGGAAAGAACGCCATAGGTGGGCTTTAATCCGTAAATACCGCAGTAGGAAGCCGGAAGACGGACAGAACCGCCAGTCTCCGTGCCAAGACCAAAGAGCGCCTGATTTGCCGCGACTGCCGCCGTAGAACCACCGGAAGAACCGCCAGAAACATAGTCACGGTTGATGGGGTTGCGGGTGGGACCGTAAATTGAATATTCGGTGGAAGAGCCCATGGCAAACTCATCCTGATTGCAGCGGCCAAGGGGAATCGCACCCTTTTCCACGAGGCGGGCAACGACCGTGGCATTGTAGGGAGCCACATAGCCTTCAAGAATCTTTGAGGAACAGGTGAGGCGGTGACCTTTGCTTGAGATATTGTCCTTGTTGGCAAAAGGAAGCCCCAAAAGAGGCTTTTCTTCAAAAAGCCTGTCGATGGTGCCGTCTGCGCGGGCAGAAGCAATCGCCGCGTCAGCGGTCTTGGCTGCCTCAAGGGCGTCATCGTAAATTTCCAAAAACGCGTTGAGCGGCTGTTCTGATTTCTGGTCAGCCGTAAAAGTGTCTATTGAAGACTGAACCAGTTTTTCGCTTGTAGTTTCGCCTGATTTTAATGCGGCGACCGTTTCTTTTATTGTGTAATACATTATGCACCCTCTCCCAGAACTTTTGGTACCTGAAAGTAGCCGTCCATAAACTTGTCGGTGACTTTTTTGACATCGGGAATGTCCAGCCCCGGCACTATCTCATCCTCCCGGAGTGCCTCCGCCTTTGTGGAAGGATAGGCATCATAGGGATTTTCTGAGTCATCGTATTTTGAAAGAATATCGAAGTAGCCGACAATCTCATCCACCTGCTTTTTGAGGGTTGCCATGTCGGTACTTGAAGGAGACAGGCGGGAAAGATAGAGAAGGTTTTCCAGCGTTGTCTCGTCAACAGTTTTATGTGTAGCCATGAAATTATTGTAGCAGAATGCGTGCGTTTTGGGAATAGATGGAAAAACCTTTCGCGGAAAGCAATTATGTCAGTATTTGAGTTCATCAGGCACACAGGCGACAATTTTCTCCCGCGGAATCGAATTGAAAATCTTTACCAGTTCCGCATCCAGTTGACTTCCTGCCACTTCGTTGATTATCTGCATGGCGACTTCGTGCGTCATCGCATCCTTGTAAGAACGCCGCATGGTGATTGCCGAATAGGTATCGCAGATGGAAATGATTTTTGCCGCAAGGGGTATCTGGCTTCCCGCCAACTGATAGTAGCCCATGCCGTCAATGCGCTCATGGTGGTATAAAATCCAGGGAATAATATGCGTGAATGATTTTAACGGCTCCATGAATTTTGCGCCCAGCCTCGGATGCTCCCGCATCAGTTTCCATTCCTCATCATCCAGTTTTCCCGGCTTGTTCAGCACGTGCTCCGGGATTCCCAGTTTTCCCACATCATGCATCAGGGCCGCATATTCAAGGGAAACCGGATTTATGCCCTTCTTCTGGTTTTCAGGCAGATATGAGAAGAAGAGCATTGTCAGATTCTGCACATAGCGGCTGTGTCCGTTCAAGTTTGGGTCGCGGGCTTCAATCATTCCCACCAGAGTCTGCGTCATTTCAAGGCTATTTTCCTTTACCGTCTGCACCAGATGAAACAGCAGGGTCAGCATAATCGCCACAAAGACGCTGCCGCCAAAAAGGACGCCCGCCATCATCAAATCGGGATGGCTGAAAAAGCCGATAAAAATGTAGCCGCAGAGAAAGAAAATCAAAAGCAGCATTGCGAGTCTTTTCCAAAAACTGTCTTTATCATGCCCCGAAGAAAGCACATCACGCAGACTCAGCATGAACAGATGATAGCGATAGATATTGGTCACCATAATCACCACACCCACTGTTATCATCGCATAAATCAAAAAATGCATAGCCTAATCCTTCACCACCATCAGCGAGTGTTCTTGGTATTTTGGGATGAATTTCTTTTTTCCGCCGTTTTCAAACTGAACCGTTATCACATATTCACCGTCGTCACTCACACCGCCGGCAGAAACCATGCCGTAACCGTAATCGTCATGGTAAATTCTTGTCCCCTTGCAGTATTTTCTTGCCAGAGGGTCATCACTGAAAGAAGGATGAGAAAGCCCGTTGGCTCCAAAATCACCGCCGTGCAGGGCAGTTGCATCTCCGTCTTCGTCAAGGCGGTAGCCGTAAGGCCTGTGTCCGATAACCTTCACATTTCCCTGCCCTACTTCGCGGAGAAAAGGACTTATCTGCATGTATTCCGTCCGTCCGTACATACGCCGCATGGCGCAGCTGGTCAGATAGAGTTCATCTTTTGCCCGGGTAATGCCTACATAGCAGAGGCGGCGTTCTTCTTCCAGCTCATCGCCACTTTTATCCGGCCGGGGGAAAATTCCCAGTTCCATACCCGTCATGATGACCCGGTTAAATTCAAGGCCCTTGGTATTGTGCAGGGTAATCAGGGTTACGCTGTCGGGATTTTCTTCTTCATCACTGGCAAGAGTCCGGTCAAGTTCAATATTGTCTAAAAATTCCAAAAGGCCTTCCATCGTGCAGGGATAAAGCACCGCATTGTTGGCCAGTTCCTGCATATTGGCTACTTTTTGCGTACCCGCCACATCATCCTTGCTTTTGTGATAGTCCTTGAGCCCTGACTTTTCCGCCGCCTGCTCCACCAGCACAGAAAGATTGTCTCCAACTTCTGCGGGTACGGGGGCAGTCGTCAGTTTTTCTACAAAGCCGTCCACCATCTCCACAAAGGATTCAAGTCCTTCCCGGGCTTTTTTGGAAAGCGAAGGGGAAAGGCGGCGGGCAGTTTCTATCAGATTGTAGGCGTTTGAAGAAGCAGGCTGTGTCCCGCTTTGTGTCTCAGGCTGTCCTTCTGCCTGTACCTCGCTTTGTGCCTCTCCCTGTGCCTCAGACTCTTCAATCTGCGCCTGATTGCCGTCACTTTCGCCAGTCAGTTCTTCCCTGGCTGCCAGTACGATTTTGTCCTGGGTCGTTTCTCCAATTCCCCGGGCAGGCTTATTCACTATGCGGCGGAAGGCAATTTCATCCCGCGGATTTGCAAGCAGAGCAAGCAGGGCAAGAATGTCCTTTACTTCCTCACGCTCGTAGAATTTGAGGGAGCCCACCACTGTATAGGGGATTTTTCTGTGCAGGAATTCACTTTCAAAGCCCAGAGACTGGGCATTTGTTCTATATAATATCGCCCAGTCCATGTAGGGCACGCCTTTTTTGTGAGTCAATTCTATCAGGTCTGCGCAGAACTGAGTTTCTTCATCCTGATTGGGCAAAAAGGCAAGAACCGGCTTTTTTCCTTCCCCGCGTTCTGCTATCAGGGTTTTTCCAAGGCGGCCGTCATTGTTTTTTACCACACTGTCTGCAATGCGCAGAATTTCTGCTTTGGAGCGGTAATTGCGTTCCAGACGAACCACTGTCGTACCCTTAAATTCTTTCTGAAAATTCAGGATATTCTTTACTTCTGCGCCACGGAATTTATAAATGGACTGGTCATCATCACCTACCACACAGACATAGCAGTCATTACCTTCCTGTACTCCGCTTAAAACCTGCAGAAGCTTAAACTGAGCCACGTTGGTGTCCTGATACTCATCCACCATGATGATTTTAAAGCGCTGGTGCATGCGGTGACGAATCTGCTCGTTGTCACGCAATACCAGCATGGGAAGAAGAATCAGGTCACCAAAATCAACATTGCCGGTCTCGCGCAGACGCTTCTGGTAAAGGCTGTAAATTGCAGGAAACTGAGGGTCTGTATCAATATCGGACAGGGCCGGATTATCAGGTAAAAGGCAATAGTCCTTTGCAAGGGCAATTTTATGGGCATAGCGGTTTGCCTGCTGTTTTGTCAGACCGGGAACCGCCTTTCCCACCAGAGTGGACATATCATCATCGTCGTAAACCGTAAAATTGGGAGAAAGGCCTGCAACTTCAGCATGCAGACGCAAAAACCATGCGCCAAAAGAATGGAAGGTACGGATCTGAGCCGCCTCAGCACGGGCTTCCAGAAGAACTGCCCTTTCCTGCATTTCCCGCGAAGCTTTTTTTGTAAAGGTTACCGCCAGAATGGAACGGGGGTCTACATTTCTTTCGCCAATCAGATAGGCAATTTTTGTCGTAATCACCCGGGTCTTACCGCTGCCTGCACCCGCCAGAATCAAAAGGGGACCGCCCTCATGCACAACTGCCTCATACTGTTCGGGATTCAGGACAGAAAGATATTCCTGAGCCCGCAGGGAAAGCTGTCCCGGCTCATTTTTTGGAGTATACGCTTCATCCATTGCAGCAAGAATATCGTCTTCCAGCATGAACATATTCTAGCAGAAAATGAAAGAAAAAACCAATATACTCAGGGCAAACGCATTATAATCCA
>DFDV01000072.1 GCA_002369025.1 Treponema sp. UBA3819
ATATTTCCGTCAATAGGTCAAACATCTTTTTTTGCATTTTTTTTAGATTTTTTTTCTTTTTTCTCAGAACCATCTTCTGAAACAGTGTCTGCTTCATTTTCTGTATCTGATGCGGCTGAATCATCGGCTTCTGAAGTCTGCTCTGATTTCTCTTCATCCTTTTCATTACGCTGGAGAAGTTCTTCCTTACGGGCAATATCCGCCTTAAGTTCTGCAATTGTTCTGAGGCTGGCGGCAATCAATTCATCTGAAGACGAAACTGAAGTCTGCTTGTCTTCCTCAAATGCACGAAGAACATTCTTTCCGAACGTAAAGATTTCTTTGTTCAGTTTCTTTTCAAGCTGAAGTTTTTCTATGCGGGTAGCACTGTCATCACCAAATTTTGAAACAGCGGCCTTTCCCTTGCCGAATGCGATAACAGACTTACCGACTGCCAGATCTACATATTTTTTCAACTCATCCTTGAATGCCATACAAAACCTCCGAATAATTTGCTATTCTTGTACTATACTTCCATTTTTGCAAATTGACAATCCTTTTTTAGCCCAGATAGCGAACTGCCACAAGAGTAAGGTCATCAAGCTGCTCATCTTCTTTCAGATGGGTGTAATACACATAGTTCAAATCCCCTGTATCACGCTGGCGGGAACAATAATAGTCATAGCGGTTAAAATGGCGCTGCAGGAAGGCATCAATTTTCCGGTCTACCTTCACAAGGTCAGATTCAAGGGCGTTTTCCTCTTTATAGAAACGGAAGACTTTTTCCACGGAAATCAATGCCAGAATCGCATCATCCACAGTTCCCTCACAGTCAGAAAAGTCAAATATCAGTTCTTCATCTGCAATGGGATTATGATATTTTTCCAGACGATATGTTTTTTTTGCAAAAACAGCCTCTACAATCGCATCAATACGCTCAGGAGTCAGCTGTTCGGATTCTTCACCAGACTTGTGATTTCCATGCTCACTTCCTTCCGGACCTTCACTGCAGGCAAGGGGAAGAAAATCTGCATTACGGAATTTACGGGTAGCCTCCTCAATGCCGTCAGTATAGAGGAAAAGTACGTCGCCCTTGTCCAGATGAAGCTTTTCCACTTTGAAGCCGCCTTTCATATCAACCATAAATGACGGGAGAGGACCTGCGGCAGGGGTTTGGGCAAGGGAGACAAGTTTCTGCTTCTGCTCAGAAACGTCATAATAGTGAATGATATTATCGCCTGCATTGCACATGTAGACATCACCCTTTTCCGTATCAAAAAGACAAATCATGAGGGTAGCAAATTTTCCCTTTAATCCCAGGGATTCAATGAAGTCATTTATCTGCACAACAAGTTTGTTGAGGGCTACTCCGTTAGACTTGTATGACCACTGCTCAAAATACTTGCGGAAGATTGTAGCGACAACAGTCATAATCAGTGCGGCCGGAACACCATGACCTGAGGCATCGGATTTTATAATGACATACCAGCGGTCATCCAGCTTCTTATAATCAAAATAGTCTCCGGAAACTCCAGATGCACCTTCATAGTAGCCGAAAAAGCGCACGTGTTTTTCAATGAGGGCTGATGTCGTTTCCTTTGCACCGTTTGCACTGGCGGAAAGCGGGAGGAATGTGCGCTGGACAACCTGACCGTCCATCAGCAGATGTTCATCCTGGGCTGCCTTTACCAGAGAGCGGGTCATTTCGTTTACAGTCTCACCCAAAAGACCGATTTCATCCCTGGAAGTAACCCGAATCTCTTTTCCTGCAAGTTTTTCCTTATCCTGAGTCTCTCCAATCATTTCCACATGAGCCACAAGGCGGCGGATAGGCCGAATAAAAATGGACGCCATGATAAGGGAACCGATACTGCCAAGGATGATGGCACCTACAGCTACGATGGCAGAAATAAGCATGATTGTATGGCGGGCAGCATCAGCGGCCTCAATAAGGTTTAAGGTTGAAATCTGTACGAGGACTACACCATGCACATAGTCCTGACCTGAACGAGGGCGGTAAAGGACAGGCATGTAAAAGAGATAGTCAGTATTTTCCGGGTCAAGGACATGGGGATCAAAAGCCGGAATAGCCCCGCTGCTTTCCCGGGAGAAACGGGTCAGCACTTCATTCAGGGTCTTTTGCAGATCTTCGGTAACCAGGCCGATTTCATCACGGCGGCGGACTGCAAGGGTATCTGTGCGCCGGGAAAGGTTTGCACCTTCTGCATTAAGGGCAATGATTCTTCCAGAAAGCTCCCCTACTTCCGCAAAAATATTTTTTCTGAGGGAAGAACACAGTTCCATAATCGGAGTAATTCTTTCATCCGTAAGGCGGGAAATACCGGCGAGAAGAGTCTGGGTGTCAATTTTCTGTGAAATATCTTCATCGTTACTGGCCCAGATATAGTCCAGATTCGTATTGCTTTCATTCGCCGGAAAGCCGATGACTGTTGCATACGAAGCCTCATCAATGGCTTTTGTCTGAGAAGGAAGGTAACTTAATTCCATGACATTTCCGCCGGGCAGATATGCTTTTGCGCCGGAAGCGATACCTTCCATGAGAACCAGAATTCGTTCCTGCAGGCCTTCGGCAAGAGTCCTTTCCTGAGTCCTGCTCATAAAAAAGCCCAGAGGAATAGATACAAGGGCAATTATCATCAGGACAAGAACGGTGGTAAAACCGACCAGTTTATATTTCAAACTTCCGCTTCGTTTAACGGCATGTTCAGTCTGTTTTCGTTTTTCCTGCGGCATAGTGCCTCCTGTAAGCAAAGCCCTGACTTCCGAGCGGACGGCGACCACATCACGTGCAGTCAAAAACATTCCGCGCAGGGAAGCAAAAAATCCCAGCAGAGCCAGGGCAAAAAGTCCCCAGACAAGCAGTGTACCTGTCTGAATATGATGAGAATAGGATTTAGAAAGCGGTTTCCAGTCTACTTCATAGGTAAAAGGTCTTTCGATTTTTACCGTACCGTAGTCATTTACCTTAAGGATATTTTTGGAAAAGTAGAGTCCCCGGTCTGGGTGCAGGAGGCCGATTTTATAGTTTCCTGCATCAAGCCCTTCAAAGTGAATGCCTGTAATTCGTTCATCAGAGCGGACAGTAAAGGCATCGGAGTCAAACTCACGGTCATAGGGTGCCTTTCCGTCACGGTCGATATAAACTTTGCGAACGGTACCGTCATAGGTAAAACCACCGCCAAGAAGAGAAAGTTCCGTCAGGCCAAATCTGTCGCTTTTTGCATTGACTGAAGTGATGAAGGTAGAGGGCACATATTTATTCAGCAGAAGGGTAACAGTTGAAGCGGGACCTATGTTTCCCACGGAGTCGATGGCGCAGACTGAAAAAGTGTAAAGACCGTTGCTGCGGTTCTTATAGGATGCTGAAGTATTTTTACCCTGAATGTAGCGGGGCGGTAAGGGAGCCTTATAAGCGGCATCCGGATAGCGGGCCAGCACGGCATTAAGGCGGCGAAAGACTTCTTCATCAGAAAGAGTGACAGGGTGCAGGGGAGTCTGTGTAATGGCTTTTTCAAATGATGCTACATGCGTAAGGGTCCAGCTGTAGCCGGCAATGTCATCCGTATCATCAGGATTCTGCTTCCAGTCTATTGAAAAGGTATTGGACTCAAGAAAGCCAAAGCGGTCTGTCTGCTGAGAAAGAATAAGGGGTGCAAGTGGCGGCATTGTATCCCGCGTATAGGCAAGAACTGCCGGTTCAGACCAGTTTCCCGCATAATCTGTGGCACGAACCTTAAAATACCAGGTGCCGTCCTTTGCCGCAATTCCGGAAAGATTGAGTTCATCAGGCAGGCACATAAAAGTTTTCGGAGGCTCTGCGACAGGGTCATCAGTCCACAGCCATGAATAGCCGGCAATACCTGATGAGTCCGAAGGAAGTTTGACACGGGCACTGACCTTTTCTGATGAAGAGGCTTTTCCTTCGGTAAAATTCCGGGGACTAATTACCGGCCGGGCCACCGTGCGGTCTGTTTCCAGCACATCTATGCGGTAGCCTTTTTTTCTGTCCAGAGCCTGCTGCCAGATAAATGAAAGTTCAGAAGAAGATGCCGTGACAAGGGGATAAGAAAAGGTTGCAGGATTTTTTGGCGTTACCAGTTTTGACTCTTCCCACAAAAAGCCATTCTTTCTCGCCATGTATACCGAGTCAGTTCCGCGCCGGTTGTCAAACCAGACCAGGTGAATTGCGCCGTCAAAGACAAAAAACTGGGGGCGGCGGGCATTTCCTTCTGAGGTAAGTTCTTCAGCCGAAGCAAGCGGCTGGCCGTCATTCTGCAGCTGCATTGCCCAGATACGGGAAGATTCGCTGGTGTAAAAAGTTCTTTCCCATGCCACATAAAGAGAATCATTACAGACGGCAAGAGAGGGGCGCTGATTGTGATAACTGGTATAAGGATTGACCGTCTTTGCCGGAAGGGAACGCTGGTCTGTAATCAGCTGGGGTGAAGTCCATTGATTCTGTGAGCCCGAAGTGTATGTTGAATAGAGCTGATGTGAAAATCGAGCCACCGCCCCTGTAGTGTGATAGGCCTGAAAAACAACATAATCCTTTCCGTCATAGGGAACAAGGTATGGTGCAAAAGGATTGGTCATTCCCTTTGCGGGTGCAAATTCTTCAAAAGACGACCAGGAAGCACCGTCCGGACTGCCGGCAGTCAGCAGGGTAAAAGAATCATTTTCCCCTAAGGCCGTAAAAAGGCGGAAGCCACCATTTGCAGTAGAAAAAATACGGGGACCTACAACGGGAAGTGTCTGCCGGGGCAATTCATGCAGTTCAAAATGCCCTCCCCCGTCACGGGAAAGATAGACTCCAACAGACTGAGCACTCATCAGGACAGCCAGGGCAATCGTTCCGTCAGGAGACATGGCGGCAGAAAAAAGATCCGGAACATCACCAGAATAGGATAAAGGACCTGCGATTCTCCGGGGCTGAGTCCATTCTTTCTTTTCATCCCGGGTAATAATGTCTATCCAGACATGGGATTTTTCCACTTCCTCAAAGAAAACGGCAGGAGTATTTCCGTCAGAGACTGCCACAGGGAAACGGGAATCTACTGAGGTAAGGGCTCGGGGACTTTCCCAATAAAATGAAGATTCAGAAAAGACGCATAAAGGCAGAAGAAGAAAAAGCAGGGAAAAAATGATTTTTTTGAGCAATGCGTTCTGTGCCATTACAGCATTTCCTTTAAGCGTTTCTGCAGATCCAGTATTTTTGCGGAACGGCGGTTAGTCGATTTTTGAAGCAGTCCATCCACCAGTGCAAGCGCACCAACAACATTTCCCCGCTGAAAAGCCTGTATCGCCTGCTGGTACTGCGCTTCGTCAACAGAACTGAGCACGACTGTTGCTTTTCCGCCGACTGCAATCTGAATCCTGTCTTTTAACAGTATAGCGTCATCATTGTCAGGATTCAAGGAAATTGCTTCATCTACAAGGGAAAGGGCGGAACGCAATTTGGCTTCATTTCTGCCCGCACTGCCGTAGATTTTCTGTGCCTGCTCGGTCAGATTTTTTGACTTTACCAGACCTGAGCGGTCTACAGGCTTGGGACGGATACCGATTTCAATTTCCACATCGTAGATAAGCTGCTTAAGACCGGGATACTGGGGATTGATTTCATACAAGTCCAGTAAATCAGCATAGGCACGCTGACGGGATTTTACATCCTTGTAGTCTTTTTTTGCGGCGGCAAGTTTTTGGGCAAAAACCGCATTAAATTCTTTTCCGTCAATCAGCTGGTCAATACGCAGATTCAAAAGACTGGCTTCCTGATTAAAGGGATAGACTAAAAGCAGACTGCGCAGTTTTTCCTTTGCCGTACCCAGCGTTTTTTTTGCCTCAGTTTTTTTTCCCTCTTTCATCAGGGCCGCGCCTTCGCTGTAGTATTGATTGGCTATACTTAAAATCTGGGACATTTCCGGATAAAGAGGTGCTGTAGGAGGAATGATGCGGCCCGTCTTCATGGAAAGGGCGGTTGTTACCAGAGCCTGAAGATTTGAAATCTCCTTGTCCTCTTCCACATTCGTCATGGCCCAGCGGTTCTTTGCCTGAACCAGACGGTTGTCCGCCTCCTCAAAATTTCCCGCATAATAGGCATCCCGGGCCTGTTTTTTCAAGGCACGGACATCACGGACTACAATTTCATTTTCTTTTTCTGCAATATCACTTCCCAGGGCAACAAGCTGACTGTCGCTTGACGCACGGAGATTTTCATCTTCCTGCAGTGAAAGAGACTCGTTGTATTTGCTCCGGGAACGCTGCAAAAGATCCCGGGCTCTTTCAAAGTCGCCTTTTTTAAGGGCAGCAAGAGCCTCATTGTAACGAAGCTTAGCCTCATTGGCCGCCCTTTCCGCATTCTGTACCTGCAGCTGAGCCCGGGCAATCAGGGCAGTTCCTTCGATAAGCAGTTTTTCCAGTTCTGAAATCACTCGTTCTACTTCACCGCAGCCTTTTGCATAAGAAGGCTGGCTGGAACGATAGGCTTCGCCACCCTGAAGGTTTGCCCGCCAGCCGGACAGCAGACTGCAGTTTTTTTCAATTTCTGAGGAAAGTGTCTGGGAAAGGGTGATGACACGGGAGGGATATTTTTTCCCCGTTTCTCCTTCCTGGCCGCCGTCACAAAGGGCAATGTATTTTGCGTGGCGGTCAGAATAATCTTCAAGACGGCGGATGGCCCCCTCTGCATAACCAAGGGCAAGATTAGACCACAAAAGCCCCGCCCCTTTTTTTGCCTCGTCTGCAAGGGCCTGGTTCATTCCCAGAAAAGACTGATTGACAGAAGAAAAATCCAGCGGCAGGTCATAAAGCTGCAGGCCGGCACTTGTCCGCCCCTCCCCGCTTTCTTTTTCTGCTCTGCCGGCATCTTTTTCGCGTGCTATCTCCGACAGCAAAAGGGCTTCGTGTTCCTTTGACTCTGTATAAATTCCTTCGTACCTGACAACCGCCTTAAACACGCTCTCCCAGTAGGCTTCAGGAGATTCTCTGTCAGCTTGATTTTTTGTATCTGCCTCCCTAAGACCTTTTGCCGCATACATATCCTGCATTGCCGTATAGGAAGCAGAAAGAGCATCACAAAAGGAACGGGTATAAGCCATGGAAGTTGAATAGGAATGCGCGGGAAAAGCAGCCGAAGCATCCGGATCTTTTAAAAGGTCATAGAATTCCTGCAGGTCTCCTGCCAGAGAAGAAAATCCTTTTGCCAGCGGAATGAAAGAACGGCAGGAAGCATAATTTTCTGGGGACTTAAAATAGTCAGACTTTTTTACCGCCACCGATTTTTGCATTTCAGACAGCACGGTTTCGAACATAAGATTTTTGAGGGATTCCAGCCGGCTATTCCAGTAAGCATCCATGGCACCGACCACGCCGCTGTCAGGATCGGTAGCACGGCCCAGAACAAAACGCCATGCAAACCCCAGAAAAGACGCGTCCGGCAAATAGGGGTCAGACTCCCTGAGGCTTTCAAACTGTTTCTTAAAAAGGCCGCCCGATGAAGCAATGCGGTTACGAAGATTTGCGTAAGAAGCAAATGCTTTCTGAAGGGCGGGAAAAGCCTTTCGGGCAGCATCAAGGTTTTCTGCACGAACTGCCTGAGCATAGGCCTCACTGGCTAAGTCACAGTCCCTTATGGCGATGGCAAAAGCCGCATAAGCAGTACTGATATCTGAAAGGGCGGCATAGACAGGTTTCTTAAAGGAGGCAGGATAAGGTTCAGCGTCAAATTCCTGGCGATAGAGTACAAAGCCATCCTGGAATCGCCGGCCGCCTTCAACATACTGCTGATTTTTTACCAGGTCAGAACCTTCCGTCATGATGGCAAAGTAACGGGAACGGTAAACAGTAAACTGAGCCGCAACTTTAGCCTGTCTGATAAAGGCAATATTTTTATCCGTGGGATTTTTTTCCAGCGATTCAAGCTGAGCTACAATTTCCAGAACACGCAGGGATTTTTCCTCGCCGTCTTCACCCGTTTCCAGAACTTCCAGCAGATGACGGGCAAGCTCATTATAATCCCGGCGGTTTTTAAGGATCCTGCTTACCCTCTTCTGGGCAAGGTCAAAGTCATCAGGATACTCTGCTATGTAGCGGGAAATTTCATCCAGAGCGGCGTTGTAATCAGTCTTTTCTATGAGTTCATCAATATGGGCAAGTGATACATTTTTCCCGCCATCGCTTTCCTGTGAAAACAAAAAAGCCGCAAGTGAGAATACCAGAACTGCAAGAAAAAGCTTCCGATTTTTTATAGTCTACCCCTGCCCTATTCTATTATTATATCAGAAAATGTGTTATAATGAAAGTCAGCATGTCATTGAGAGCATTGTTTTTAAAAGCAGTCATTTTTCTCGCTTTTACAGGGCTGATTTTTCCCCTCGATTTAACAGAGTGGAATCAGTCGCTCTCAAAAATTTTCGGCGACAGCATGATTGATGCAAACGAAGGCATGACTATTTTCCGCTCACTCAACATACCGGTAGGAGGCAGGGTGGAAAGTCTTGGGACCGCCTTTACAGGAGTTGCCGATGACATCAGTTTTTTTGACTACAATCCCGCAGGCAGTGCCGTAATGGAAAAGACGGAAGTCGCCCTCTTTCACAATGCCTGGATTGCAGACTCCGCCATGGAAACGATAGCCGGCACCATCCGGAACGGAAATCTGGGCATGGGTGCCCAGCTGAAATGCTTTTACGTTCCCTTTACCGAATACAACATGTACGGTGAGCGCGTGGCAGGCTCTTACTACAGTGAAACCACCGCCACTGCAAACATTTCCTACAACTTTCTTGCCGGCTACAATTTTAAGGGAATAGCGGTTGGAGCAAATGTGCGCGGCGGCTGGCGAAGTATGCCGGACTACACGGACAATGCAACGGATGAAATCATTTCCGGTTCAGGTTTGCGTCAGTCCGCCCTGGCCCTGATGACAGACATAGGCCTATTACTGCGCTTTAACGGGGGAAAATTCTACAGCAACCGGGAACCCAATATCCGTCTGGGGCTTTCACTGAACAATCTGGGATTTGCACTCACCGGCTTCGGCTCCTCCGTCAAAGTTGATGACGCTCTTCCCACCCGCATTTCCGCAGGTCTTTCCTACAGACCCTTTGCACCCCTGCTCTTTTCACTGGAATTCCGTAAACCCATACATTTGCAGTCTCTCTCCTCCAGCGGAAAATGGAGTGCAGGAACTGGCATAGAAATCATCATCACCCGCTTTTTTGCCGTACGCACTGGCTTTCTTCTTCAGGGCGGAAATCCCCGAATCAGTCTGGGAAGCGGCTTTGACATTCGCGGCATCCAGGTTCAGGTAAACTACACCTTTGACCTGACTTCTTCTGCTGCACCGGTAAACCATATCAGTCTGGGTGCAAAAGTCCGTTTTTCTGACAGGGGCCGGGCCCTCAGGCAGAAGCATATCGACGAACTGTATACCAAGGGATTAAATCAGTACTCACTGGGAGATTACAATAGCGCGCGGGAAACCTGGAATGAAGTTCTTGCACTGGACAGCCGTTTTGACCCGGCCATAGAGGGATTAAAAGCAATAGAACGCACTGAAAATCTCTACAAAAGGATTGTAGAGATTCAGTCTCTGGACTAAAAAATCAGTCTATTTCTTCTTGGAGAAAATGCGGTAGTTCATCCAGGGGAAAAGAGGATGTTCCCTTTCCAGTTTTGTAAGCCATTCCGTACTTACCGTGTTGGATCCAAGCGAATCAAAAACAACGATAAACGAAGCAATACTTTTCTTAAAGCGTTCGGAAACATATTCCGGCAGACGGCCTTCATGGAGCATCATGGCCCACTCAGCAGACTGAGCAAGCATCAGTTCCTTTGCCCCCAGATTTAA
>DFDV01000102.1 GCA_002369025.1 Treponema sp. UBA3819
CGCCGGCAAAGTTTTCTATGAGGATACCCATAAAGCGTTCCAGTGAGCCGAGAACTGCGCGGTGCAGCATAACCGGATGATGTTTCTGGTTGTCAGCGCCGATGTAAGTTGCGTCCAGGCGTTCTGCACTGGGCAGCTGATAGTCAAGCTGAATGGTACCGCACTGCCATTCGCGGCCAAGAGTATCATAAAGTTTGAATTCAAGCTTCGGTCCGTAGAAAGCACCTTCACCCGGCTGAATTTCGTAGTCCAGACCGGCAGACTTACAGGCAGCTCCCAAAGCGGCTTCTGCATGCTGCCAGGTAGCCTCGTCGCCAACATGGTCATCAGGCATAGTGCTGAGTTTTACCGTTACATTTTTGTCAAAGCCAAAGTCCTTGTAAACATCCAGCAGAAGACGGCAGAATTTTGCTACTTCTGATTCAATCTGTTCTTCCGTACAGATGATATGAGCATCGTCCTGAACAAAGCCGCGGACACGCATGATTCCGTGAAGGGTTCCGCTGGGCTCGTTGCGTACACAATGACCAAATTCTGCAAGTCGGAGGGGCAGATCTTTGTATGAACGCAGGCGGCTCTTAAAGATTTCAAGTGCGCCGGGGCAGTTCATAGGCTTTACGGCAAAAATGCGCTTTTCACTTTCCGTGATGAACATATTCTGCTGATAGTGTCCCCAGTGACCTGAGCGTTCCCAGAGAGAGCGGGGCATGATTGCAGGAGTATTCACTTCTTTGTAGCCGTCAGCAAGAACTTTTGCCCGCATATAGTCCTGCAGGGTAACATACATCTGCCATCCGTTGGGGTGCCAGAAAATCTGACCCGGGTCTTCACTGTCCAGGTGGAAAAGATCCATCTGTACGCCCAGTTTGCGGTGGTCACGCTTTTCTGCTTCTTCCAACATGTGCAGGTAATCTTTTAAATCATTGGGTTTGGGGAATGCCACGGCGTAAATACGGGTAAGCATGGGACGATTTGAGTCTCCCCGCCAGTAGGCACCCGCAATGCTCATCAGCTTGAATGCCTGTGCATTGATTTCTTTAGTTGTAGCAACATGAGGACCGCGGCAAAGGTCAGTAAAATCTTCCTGAGTGTAAGTAGAAATCACTTCGCCTTCGGGAAGATCCTTAATCAGTTCAACCTTGTAGGGCTGGTCTGCAAAAAGCTTCAGAGCCTCATCCCTGCTCACTTCCCTGCGTACAAATTCTGCTCCGCTTGCAAGAATCTTGCGCATTTCTTTTTCGATCGCGGGAAAGTCTGCCTCGGTTGCCTTATGGTCTGCAGGAAAATCAAAATCATAGTAAAATCCGTTATCTATTGCAGGTCCAATTGCAATCTTTGTTCCCGGAAAGAGATGCAGGATTGCCTCTGCCATAACGTGCGCACAACTGTGGCGCATTTTCTGTACATTTTCATCAACAGCCATTTTTTTGTCCTTAAAATTAAATGATAATACAATAGAATATAATTCTATTTACGCGGTGTCAAGATGAGGGGGAAAGCCTTCCCCCTGGGTTCAGCCCGCAAGCGGTCTTCACCACACCCCCTTCGCCTAGGGGCACCCTCTCCCCTTTTCAGCCCCTAAAACCCAAGAATTTCTCACTTTTTCGCGCTTTTTTTCAGAAAATTTAGCCTAAAATGACAACATTCCGCAGACCGTCACGCTCGCCGTCGTGGGCGAAGGCGGCCGACCCAAAAGGTACGAGGAACTCACCTTCATGGACGACTTCCTCTTCGGGAAAATCATGTCCGACAAAAAGACCTGCAGGGGGCTCCTTGAGATTATCCTCCACATCGACCCCGACACGGAGATAGCCGACCCCGTCTCGCAGAACTCACTCAGGGTGTCGCCGGGCGCAAAGTCAGTCATCGTGGACATACGCACCCATGACGCGCTCAGCGACTACGACATCGAGGCGCAGGAGAATCCCTACTGGAAGCGCGAGTACATGGATGCCATGATGGCCGCCGTCCGCCAGCAGCGCGAGATGCGTGAGGCTGAGGAGAAAGGCGTACAGGAGGGAGAGCACAAGCGGGCTCTGGAAGCGGCGAAACGGATGCTTGGCGACGGTCTGACGACGGAACTCACCGCAAAATATACGGGGCTTTCCATAACCGAAATCCAACAGTTACAATAGTCTGGCAAAGAGGTGAAATTATTTACATGTCGCTTGCGCCCTACTTCATCTGGGCGGTTTCAAGATGGCCACGGGTGCCGACGCGGGTTGCGTAGCCAAGAATGGGCGTTGCCTTGCCGTTTCCGTAGACCATGCCTGTGTTTGTTTTTCCCAAGCCACTCTGATTTGTGTACGAGTTCGTTCCAGTGGAAGATGTCGTTATTTTTCCTTCAGAATCTTTCCACACGCCAATATTGACATAACTGTAGCCGTAGTTATCTGCAAAGCGTGTTTTTGTCGGCAAGATGGTGCTTTCCCATTTTGCGGTAAAGGTCTCGCTTGTCGCATCCACCCCCTGCGGAATGGCAGCCTCGCCTGTGCTTGCAGAAATACAGTCGGAGAGATACGCCATCTTTGGTTTCTGGATGGAACTTGAATAGTAGCCGATATAGGGCACGACATAGTTTCCAACCGCGGAAAGAGCCGTATCAAGCCTGATGTTCGTGCCGGTAAAGGCGTATGCATCAACCGTTACCACTTGCGGATCAGTGGCATCATAACTGGACAGATACGCATACAGCAGATTTGCATTTGCACCGTCATAAGAGGCTATATGTATGCCGCCACGTTTGTCCACGGTAATCTGACAGTTTTCGCCCGCATCGCTTTCAAGCAACAATGGTTTACGCCACTCGCCAGAACTTGGACTTGCAGACGGAGAATCTGCCATATCGTTGTCATTGCAGGGGGCTTTCTTATAACTGTAGTACCACTTGGCATTTGTTGCGTCATACCATGTGGCAACAATTACATCATCAGAAACAGTGTCTCCCTTTATGACATCGATTGCAACATAGTTTCCGGCTCCCGCAGAAGTACTTGAAGATGCTATCGTGCTGTAATCATTCGGATAACTATTTGAATCAAAAGCCGTATGAGTGTTATTAGCCCAGCCCGTATTTTTTCTGTAATCTACAAACTGGTCAAAACTTATGGCTTGTTTTTCAGTTACAGATGTATTAGATGTGTTTGTATCGTAATAGGCATTTGAAAGATTTCCCCATTTAAATCGGATTTCTCCATTAACATCATCATAATATGCAAGGAACACATAGGTATCATCATCATGTACTGCAGTGATAAGCGAAGGAGAAGCAAATCTGTCTTCAATAAATGCATAATCACTATAGTACTGTCCGTTGTAAGTTCCACTAGGTACACCGATACATTCAAAACGGCAAGAATTCTTTCCTTCATAGTTACCATTCGTATTTAGTGCGCTTACGCCCCATTTGCTTGTAAAATACTGCATACGACCGGCAGAGTGTGAATCCCCCGGGTTCGTATCCAAACCAACGGTAATACCATGTGTATTTCCGTTTTCATCTACGGTAAATCCGCAGGTAGAGAAGCGGGCGTAGTTTGCAACCCATGTGGTGAAAGACGTGGTCTGTCCGTTTGCCATGCTGTAATTTGCAGGGCCGTTGTTAAATCCGAAATTCAACATTCCGTTTTTCGGGTTTATCTTCATAATCGGCTCGGTAATGTAGCCTGATGTCTGAGAGATACCAACATCATTGAATTCCCACACATCAAAGTACACGTCATCGGTAAGCAGATTGTTGTTGTCACCGTTGGGCTGGCGGTTGTAGTAATTCTGGTAGATAGACTTGTCACCAGTCGGACTTGTGGTCAGGTCTACGGGCTTTTTGTAATCGCCCTTTGCGTCCTTGTAGTTCACATTGTTCAGCGATTTTACTTCGCTAACAGTAATTTCAAATGCGCCTGTAGCCGTAATATCCGTTCCGATAACTTTCGTTACATCTTCATGGCCTGCGGTAAAGTTAAAGCCTGAGATGGTGACGGTCTCTGCCACAGCAGTCATGCCATCGGTGTCTTTGCCGTAATAATAGACCGGGTAGTGTCCCTGAGCCGTTCTGTTGTATACGCTGGGGTTATTCTTCTTGAGTGCGCTAAGGACAGTGGTTACGCTGGTAATATATGGCACTACGTCCACTTGGTAGAAGGGCGCGTTTTTCAGTTCGGTGTAGCCGCTCTGTCCGCTGTCTGTTCCAGCGGCAAGGCTGCTTTCTGACGAGGCATTCTTCACTTTATTTGCGGAAGATGACTGGCGACCGTCCACGGCGATAATGCGGATATTCTTGTCTACGCCCGCCGCACCCGTAATCTGTGCGGTGTCAAAATCGAGTTGCCAGGTAATGCTGTGTCCGCTCTGATCGGCAAGACCTTCTGCGGTAAACTGCCAGCCATTGCTCAGATTACTGTCGCCAGAACCTTCCCATGAAGCACTGCCTTCGGAATCTACCGTATATTCAGCAATCTTGTAATACGTGCCTGTCGGTGTAGCACTTGCAGTACCGTCTTTTGCAAAGCCAAAGGCCGATTCTGTATCTCTGCCCTCAAATGCAAAGTCATCAATGTGTGCCCAGATTTCGGTCAGACGCGTGTTGTCAAATGCCGTACCACGGATGCTGATTTTGCCAGAAACCTTGGGGTCACCATCGTACTGAGCCTTCTGGTAATAATCTGTTTTCTCGCTTTTCTGATAGTATGCATATCCGTCTGATAACTTCCAGTCCGCCTCCAGTTCGATGTGTCCGTTTGCGCTGCTGTTTCCAAAGAGGGAATTTTCGCTTGCGCTCTTCCAATAGAAGGGGTCAACCGTCACTACAGGTGCCGTATTGTCAACCACGTCTACTTCAAACATAACGCTGAGTTTTGCGCTCAGGCTGTCTGTGCCGGGGGTTGTTTCTTCGGTGCTGTCCCAAATTGTATATACGGTCTTTACATAGCCGTCTTCCATGCCAGAAAGTTTGTCATCTGCCACCGTATGCTTGATGATAGCCTGTTTTGTAGTTACCTCTTCGCCATTTATCGTCATGGAAGATGTGCTTGTGTCCAGTTTTGAAAAAGCCAATGTTTCAGCAGAACTTGCATTAATGGTCACGCCCACACCGGCAGTTGCACTCTCATTCCAAGTAATGTTGCTCAGGTCAGAATAATTTGAGGGGGTATAACTCTTCCAGTCTGCATAGAGAGAGCCGTTTCCGCCAACCAGTTCCACCCAGATTTCCGAGTAGTCTTTTGCGATAAAGGTCTTTCCGTCCGTGCGGTAAATCGCATTGATTTCGCCTTCCTCCACCGCTTCGTATTCGCCTTCGGTATTCTGCTCCAGCATTGAATACATAACGGTTTCGGTATCCTTTGCAATAGCGTGATTTCCATCGCTGTCCGCACCGCTCAAATCCGTACCCAGATATACGCGGGTAATGCGCGGGGTGTTGTTCGCCACAAAGGTTGTAACCTTTTTCAGTTCAGATGCATTCTGCGCCACGTCAAAGGCAACATAGCAGATTTCCAGAGGACCGTCAGGAATGTTGCCTGAAGTAAAGGCCGCTTTCCATGAATAGGAAGAACCGTCATCGCTTACCTGGTCATAGAAGGAGTCGCCATCTTTTCCGTCTCCGTCTGGAACTCCGGCGGTAATGGTTTCCGCCTTAGTGTTATCAATAACCAGGGCATAGATTGCATCTACGCTTGTATTTCGTGTTGTGTCGGCGGGGGTAAAGGTATAGGTAGACCCCTCTACTTTACTAATCAGGCGGTAGACACCTGCAATCTGCACGATAGATGCCTTGGTGATAAAACTATCCGCCGATGTGAGCGTAAAACTGTCGTCCGTGCTTCGGGTCACGCCTGTGTATGTGCGGTAGGGCAGTTTTGCGTGAGTGTCGTCAATTGTTGCGTGCCTGTCTGCTGAATCATCGCCAATTTCAATACGGTTTGCGTTGTCCGTATTTGCAAAGCGCGGGTCGTACAGACGGGTCTGGCTCTGTCCACTGCGTTTAAGATACATTGCCATACGCTCAAGCCCGCTGCCTTTTTCGATAACAGTAGACTTTATGAGGAATGTCTTGTTGTCTTCAATCACTTTGACGGTACCATTGGTTCCATCGCCAATTTCTTTTGTACCGTGATAGAGCACATCCTGTGTTGGAGCGGTATTGTCAAATTGCAGATATATATTGCTGAGCGAGTATTGCGAAGGATTACTTGTATCCGTTACCCGCAGATTGCATTTGAAAGTGCCTGTGCCTGTTGTTGTGAGTTTCAGCCTAAAGTTATACCCATGCATATTGCTTGGAATATCATCATTTGCTTCTTTAGTGCCAAATTCATAGGCAACATTTCCACCGTCACTTGAATTTATCACAACGCTCTCTGTCTTGACAGATTCAATGCCTGAGTCATCTTCCACAGAAGCGACAAGCCACCATGTTCCCGAAATGTACATGCCTGACGTATAGGACTGAGAGGCTGTGACAGCCCCTGTTCCCGCATCATTATCCGCATACTGTACCAGTTTGAGCGGTGTTGTTGAGCCGATTCGCGGTGCACTCGTGTCAATAGTGATGTATACCCAGCCTGTAGCCGCACCCTTTGTATTGTTGTTGTCCACTGCCCATGCACGGACACGAATGCGGGACTGGTCATATCCTTGCGGTGCTCCAAAGAGTTCCGTTGTTCCGTCAATGACATAGTACCAGCCTGTCGTTCCCTCGGCGAGCACATTGCTGTAGGTCTTTCCGTCAGAATCCGTTATGGCCACATAATCGTCGTCCATCAAGGCATCGGTTGACTCCATTGCGGGGAGACTATTATCACTTTGATATTTTGCTTTTTGAATTTCAAGGTATACCGCACTGACAGACTCATTGTCCTCCGCTGTACCTGTTACACGAATTGAACCGCCCAGAGTAATGTAGCCAAGTGTGGTCGCACCGGTAGAGTCAGAAAGATCCTTGTCGTAGTTGTCACTTGAAGGATAGGTAATCTGTGCAGTCGGTTTGTCACCATCGGGGTTGACGTTGATTGCATAACTGGTGTCAAAGCGATAGTTTTCTGCGCTATCCTTGATGTAGAAATAAATCGGTAACTTCCAGACACCCGATGAACTGGTATCTTCGCCATAGTCGCCTTTTTTATAGCCGGTGATTTTACCGTTTTCATCCATTATCGCCGTAAAATACTGACTCAGTTTGCCCGCATTGTTAGTGCCTTCGGTAAAACTGATGCTCCAAGAAAGCGTACTGTTCTCATCGGTTAGATTGCCGTTGTCATCCTTGCTCTTGATAACCGTAAATTTGGAGAGCGCGGAAGTTGGCACTGTTACCGTTGAGCCGCTTGTCCAGTTGGAAATCTCCGTATTCGTTGGAATATACCAGCGGATTTCCGTTGTTCCCGAACCAGACTCACCGTCCTGAGTGATACCGCGGACTTCCGTTGAACTGATAACGCTTGAACCTGACTTTGGAGAATTGACCGTGACAGTCGGCGCGACATTATCAACCACCACTGTACGCGAGACAGATGCATCCGCCCCATTGTTATCGGTTACGGTAATGACAAGGCTCATAGACTCGCCGTTTGCGTCTGTATCAGGAACAGTCATGCTAATCGTTCCCATGTAGCGGTTTGGCTTATCATCTGTTGGAGCAGAAACAATATCTCCACCAGAAATTGAAACTTCATCTGCGCTTCCCAATTTGGCAGACATGGTCTTGATACCGCTCAAATCACTTGCATACACCGTGAGCGAGAAGGTTGCAGACTTGGTTTTTCCAAACAGAATGCCATTTTTATAGTCCTCTGGAGTGCTGCCACTTGCGACACTCGCTGTCCATAAAACAGAACAATCATCGGCATCAATTTCTGGCGCAAGCGTATCCAATGTATATGACAGGTAGACATCCACATCACTCGTAGTGCCAGAAGTATATTCCATGCCCTGCACATACGGTTTGAGAAGATTTGAGTCTGCACCAGAAGAGAATACCGTTCCCTCAGCATCAATCACCTTAAAGTAGAGTTTCCGCTCGCCCTGAGTCAGGTCTTTTAGCGTATAGACCCACGAACCGTTGGTATAGGTCAGCGGGCTATCTGTAGCTGCCGCAGAAATCCAATCTGTCTGGTTTTCGCTCACAAAGAAATTGCCCGCCGTAACCAGTCCGTCGTCGTCGCTTACCGAACCGCTGATAGTCTTTTGCGTCAGCGTGTCGCCCTGTGCCTTTACATTCATCAACTGGATAACCGGTCGGTCAGTGTTCTGGTCAAGCGTTACGGTGCGTGTCATTTCGTCAGAGGTATTGCCGGCGGTGTCGCCCGCTGCGGAAGTATTGCCCGCTTCATCGGTCGCCTTTACGGTCAATACCAAATTAGTTGCGCTTTCACTCGTATAGTCAGACGTGTCTACCGTTACGCTCCAAATGCCACTGTCATAGGTAATTGTTCCCTCTGCCGTATCTGATGCGGGATAGGTGTAGGTTTTTGTAATTCCATTGTATTCCGCCGTCAACGTTACATTGGTGACCGTGTTTACGTCAGTTGCCTTTCCGCTTACCGCCACTTTTTTGTTTACGCTTGAACCCGCCGCAGGAAGAGAAATGCTTACTTTTGGTGCCGTGCTGTCAATATTGAGCGTTCCGATACTGGTGGATTTAGAGTTTCCTGCCTTGTCTGTTACCGTCACTGTTACCGGCTGGTAGCCGCTCAAATCCAAATCTGCCTCAGCAAGTGCCAGCGTGAATTTGTATTTTGAAAGGCCATTCTCTACGGACAAATCCACTGGAGTAACGCTACTTGTTGACTGGAGATTAACAGTATTAGAGCCTACCGTTACCGAAACAGCATCTGGATTAACGCCGCTTCCACCAACTTCATCTGTGGCGCAGAAATACAATGTTGCGGATTTTCCGTTTGTCAGAACAATCGCGTCAAAGGGTTTGGACTTGCTATAATCTTCATCAGTGTCGTCCAGACGGACAATATTGGGAGCCGTACTGTCTATTTTGATTGTCCATTCGGTCACAGCGGAAACATTATCCAGTTTGTCCACTGCGATAAAATAGACTTTGTATGTGCCTGCCTGGGTGAAGCCTCCGATTGTCGTATTGAATTCTTCATATTTACCCTGAGACTTTGTAACGACCGTTGTGCTGACAGGTGTACCCTTTTCTGTGTAATTGCTGCTGTTCATCACCACAGTATCAGTATCACCCTCTTTCACCACCTGATAGTAGACCGACTTAATGCCTATGCCGTCTTCCGTCCATGGTGCGACAACAGAAAGAGCCGCGTCCTTGAACCAGGGCAAATTGTCGGCATCGTAGTTTTTTCCGCCCACGTTTTCAGTAGGAGCACCCGTTACAGAACTGCCGATAGAAGGCGCGGTCTTGTCAATCGTGTAGGGAGCCGTATTCTTGCTGAATACATTGCCCGCCTTGTCCGTCGCCGTAATGCGCACAACAAGTTTTGTATCTGTTCCAAGTGAAGCATCAGAGGTGGCAATGCCAGAAATGCTTGCCTTACCTTCAGTCAGCGGCACCATTTCGCTTGCCAACGCCTCCGCGTCAGTTTTTGGACTTCCATCGTCCTCCAAATCCGTTGTCTTATACAGAGCATAGGCAATCTGGTTTTCTGTAGAACCGTTCTGAATGCCGCTTGCGTCACTTACAATCGCTTCTACACCGTCAAGTGAATTCTTGATGTAATAATTCGTTGCGGGCGTTATCGTAATGCTCGGAACAGTAACGTCGATATTGAGGGTACCGATACTCTGCGTGGTCATATTGCCCGCCACATCCGTTACTTCAAGACTTACTGCATGGTAGCCTTCAGCAAGCGTTACAAGATAGTCTTTTGTAAGAGTCAGTTTGACATATTTTTTGCCTGTATCGTCAGGGGTAAGCGTGTAGTTGGTCTTGTCGTTATCCGTTTCTGACACAATTGCTGAACCCACTTTGAGCACGACCGTTTTTACACCGCTTGCGTCATCCGCAATTTCAAGCGGAATCTCCACGGCTTTTGTGGCATTGGAGAGGGTTGTTGTTGATGAGACCGTTACTGTCGGTGGAGCCGTATCAATTCTGACCGTGCGTTCCACAAGAGAAGAAACATTGTCAACATTATCTGTTGCAAGATAGCGCAATGTATTTGTGCCATTTTCAAAACCGCTGACCGACATGCTGAAAGAGCCGTTATCAGTTGCCGTTGATTTGCAGTCGATATAATTATTCGGGGTCAGACTGGGGCTTCCATTTTCCTTGACAACCTCGTAGTAGACATTCTTTGTGCCCGACTGACTGTCATTCCAAGTACCAGCGACTGAAAGAGACTTTGTGTTGAACCAGTTTTCCGCATTATATTCCGCGCCGCCAATGGTGTCTTTGGGACTTTCTGAAAGCACTGGCCCGGTCACATCAAAGACCAAAGACAGCCTTGTTTCCTCTGAAATATTTCCCGCCTCATCCTCCGCGGTAATGACGGCAACCGCACTCTCGCCTGAGAATGAGGAAAGGTCAATGTCGCTGAATGTCCACAGTTTAGCCGTTGACGCAGCAGGGGCAAAAGTTCCGTCTCCCGTAACCGCAAGCCTTGTTGTGATTTCGGGAGAATAGTTGTCCTGTGATAGTCCGCTGATGGCAAATTTCTTCTGCGGATTGATATAGTAGACCCTTCCCGTGTCCAATTCCTTAGCGGTTGCTAGGGGAACTGATATATTGCCGATTGTCGGGGAAGCGTTGTCCAGATAGAAGCGGCGGCTGAATACACTTTCACGACCGTTTGTCGCCGTAATCTCAATGAGGACGATATAGTAGCCGGGAGTCTCGCTTATCATCGTCTTCATCTCATCGGTCGCCTCAACCTGATATGACCATGTGTAGTTTGTTGAGCCAGCGGATTCAGGTTCATACGATGTCAGCACTTTTCTTACCGTCTCTCCGTCTCTTTCCGTATCGGTCGTCACGAAAAGTGCCGCATTCGTACCGTTCGTAACCGTAAGGGAATAAGACATGCCCGTCACTTCAATGGCAGAGGAAACAATGCCGCTCAGTCCAAAGCCTGTGCCCTCAAAGGTAGCCTGATTTATCACGCTCATGTCCGCAAGGTTCATCTTCTGGTCTGTGGGATTCTGCTTAAATTCTGGTGCCGCAACATTGGAACTTGCATAGAAGCCAAAGCCTCTGTTGTTTGAGGCAATCAGAGCCT
>DFDV01000187.1:0-6945 GCA_002369025.1 Treponema sp. UBA3819
GTCAGCTGCATCTACGGTCTGGGTATGCCGGAACTCTACAAAAGCATGCGAGTTCACATCGAAAAAGGTCAGACCCTGGACACCCACAAACTGGCTCTTGAGCTTGCGCAGATTCAGTACACAAGAAACGACATGGTGCTTGAGCGGGGCACATTCCGCATCCGGGGCGACATCATAGAAATCTACCCTCCCTACATGGAGTTTGACGAAGCCTACCGCATTGAACTTGATTTTGATGAAGTCTGTCGCATCCGCCGCTTTAATGCTGTTTCCGGAAAGACCACCGAAGAACTGGACGAAACAGTCATTTATCCTGCCAAAAACTTTGTTGTTCCCCAGGATCAGCTGACCATCGCTACAGAGCGCATTCAGAAAGAAATGGAAGAGAGGGTGGAAAACCTGAGGACAGCGGGAAAAATTCTTGAGGCAGAACGCCTAAAGACCCGCGTCACCTATGACATTGAGATGATGAAGGAAATGGGCTACTGTTCAGGAATCGAAAATTATTCGGCTCCCATTGCAGGACGAAAAAGCGGAGAACCACCTGCAACTCTGCTGCATTATTTTCCCGATGACTTTCTCTGCATGATTGACGAAGCCCATGTAACGGTACCGCAGATTGGTGCCATGTACGAAGGTGACCGGAGCCGCAAGCAGAATCTTGTTGATTTTGGTTTCCGTCTGCCCAGCGCACTGGATAACAGGCCCCTCAAGATTGATGAATTCACCGCAAAGATGAATCAGGTAATCTATGTAACGGCAACGCCCCGCCCCCAGGAAATCAAACAGAGCACCCAGGTGGTTGAACAGATTATCCGCCCCACAGGCCTGCTTGACCCCATTATTGACGTTCGGCCCAGTGAAGGTCAGATGGAAGACATCTACAGGGAAGTTAAGGCAAGAATTGAAAAAGGCGAGCGCAGCCTGATTCTGACGCTCACCAAAAAAATGGCGGAAGATTTGACCGACTATCTGATGGGTCTGCACCTTAAGGTAAAATATATCCATTCAGAAATCGATACTTTTGAGCGCGTAGAAATCTTAAAGAGCCTGCGCACGGGTGAAATTGATGTACTGATTGGCATTAACCTGCTTAGGGAAGGCATTGACCTGCCGGAAGTAAGTTTTATCGCCATTCTGGATGCAGACAAAATCGGTTTTTTGCGCTCTGCAACAAGTCTGATTCAGATTATCGGACGCGCGGCCCGAAACGAAAACGGCATGGTGGTAATGTACGCCGACAACATGAGTGACGCCATCAAGGAAGCAGTGGGCGAAACCCGCCGTCGCCGCGAAATCCAGCAGAAGTACAATGAAGAACACGGCATTACGCCTCACACCGTAAGCAAGGCAGTACAGGACATTCTGATACGGCAGCAGAAAGACGCGGAAGAAAATGAAGCCGTTCAGCTTGACATCATGAAAAAGACTGCAAACCTCTTTGATGCAAGGCAGCGCAAAAAACTGATAGACATGCTCAAAAAGGAAATGTCAGACTGCGCCGACCGACTGGAATACGAACAGGCGGCCGCAATCCGCGACCAGATTCTGGAGATAGAAAGGACATACGGAAAATAAAATGCTTTCTTCTGTAATAATTTATTGAAACAAGAAGGCTTTTTCTGTTATACTAAGGCAGATGGCCCATTAGCTCACTTGGATAGAGCGGCCGCCTCCTAAGCGGCAGGTAGTGCGTTCGAATCGCATATGGACCAAAAAAAAACGGGACTGTCCAAAAGGATAGCCCCGTTTTTTTTATCAGCGCAAAGCCCTTAGTCGTGAACAATCAGCAGGGCGCCGATAATCAGCAGGTTTTCTGCAACGCTCAAAAGCCAGGTCCAGATAGAACCAAAGCTGCCGAATCCGCAGATATCAATAATGATTGCAACAACAATCCATGCAATCAGGGTAATCAGTTTGAAAAGGTTATCCAGTGTTCCGGGATTCCAGAAAAAGCGCAGAATCAGCAGAATGCCACAGACCAGCACTACAAGGCCCAGCAGGATGACCACAATGTTTGCCACATCACCTTTCAGCAGGGAATGAACCGCTGCTCCAATCTGTGATGAACCACGGCTGCCACCAAGACCCAGTGTAAAAAGGCCTGTAACCAGAAGATACAAGGCCAGCGCAAGCTGAGTAAGCAGTACACCTAATCCTCTTTTTGAAGATTTTCCCATTTTACAACTCCTTGCCGTACAATTGGTACGACCTTTTGAAATCTATTTCTTATTATAGCACAAGCCCCTGCAAAATGCTATAATTATTCCACGATGAATCAAGTACAAGGACTGGCAGCAGAAATCACTTCACGCTACGGCACTATCAAGCGTGCCCGAAACTGTTTTTTATACACGGCAAAGGGAGTTCGTCTTACAGACATGTTTCTGGAAGGCGGCCGGGCAATTCTTGGCTGGGGAGGCTCTTCTGCCTTTACCGTCTTTAAGAATGTACTCAGCCGGGGACTCACAGGCAGTTTTGATACAGATTTCACTCCGCACGCAGAAGGCGGAAAAAGCCAGTTGAGCCGGGCAGTCTCAGAACTTCTGGCAAGCGAGCGGGATATCTGTCTTTTTACCGGCAAACAGGCTGCCCTCAAAAGCGCACTGGAAACGGCTCCCGACTCTACATCAATATACAAACCCTGGGCAGAAGGTGCCGACTGGAGCAAAGTAAAAGCAGTAATCATAGAAGCACCCCTCCCCTGGACTGCCTCCTGCTGGATTCTGGCTGTAGAGGCCGGCACTGCAATTCCCGCAGAAAGTGCAGCCATTCCCGCTCCCCTCTGTGCCGCCATCAGCCGTTCCATCTACAATCTGATTGCGGCCCTGCAGGAACGCGAGGAAAAAGACTGGTTCATCTACGACAGCGTATTCACTAAATACTGGACCCGCAAGGGACCCTACCTCTATCCCAAGGTAAGCAAGGAATTGTATCCGCTTTTTGTCCGCCACTGTCTGGATCAGGAAATCGTCATCAGTCCCATCTATGAGCAGCCAAGCATCGTTCCCTTTGGAGCAGACAAGGGTGTATTCAGGAAGTTAGAGCGAAATCCATTTTCATTTCAGGAAAAGCCATGACACAGGGCCAGGTCATTCTTTATATCATAAAACTTATTCTCTCCGGAATCGCCGCTTTTCTGGCAATCGCCCTGTGGAGCAAAACCAGAGACGCCGCCTGGATGAGCCTTGTAGCGGGCGCAGTTACCGGATACGCAGGAATGGTTTTTGAGCTGCTGGTAAAAATGGGCATTGTACTTGCAGGCGGCATACGCATAGCAGACATTCCCTTAAGTTCCCTGCTCTTTTCCGTCATTCCTACCCTCTTTTTTATTCTTGCATTTATCCTCATGCTCAGGAGAACAAAATGACACAGGCAGAAGAATATTGGGAAGCCTATCTTGCGGCAACCCATCAGAACAAGGAAGAAGCCGCTTTTTCCGGCGAACTGATGTTTGAAGACGAAGGTTTTACCGGCATGAGCCAGCTTGCCCTGATTCTGGGCGGTCAGAAAACCGCCGTCTTTTCTCCTTTTCCCGCCTACGAAATAAACCGTGAGCCCCTTCCCCTGGCAGGCGAAGTCTACATCGTGGAAGATACAAATGGAAAGCCCCGCTGCATTATAGAAGTAACCGATGTAAATGTAATTCCCTTTGGCGAAGTAAGCTGGGAAATGGCTCAGCGTGAGGGCGAAGATGAAAATCTGCAGGCCTGGCGGGAAAAACAGCGGGAGTACATGAGCGACGAGGCAGATCTGTGCGGTTTTGATTTTAACGACGGCACAAAAGTTGTTTTTGAAGTCTTTAAGGTCATCTACCGCTAGGGGAAAATTTCCTAGACTAAATAGATGCCCTCTGCAATTTTTTTCAGCAGTTCTTCTTTTGGCATGGGTTTTCCAAAGAGATAGCCCTGCACCCTTTCACAGCCGATTGAGCGGAGATAATCAAATGCATCTTCTGTTTCTACGCCTTCCGTAAGGGTATGCATGCCTATATCTTTTGCCAGATTTACGATGCTCTTAAGAATGGGACAAACCCTTTCATTGTTGGAAAAGTTACGTACAAACTGCATGTCTATCTTCATCATGTCAAATTCAAAGTCTTTCAGAATATTCAGTCCCGAATAGCCTGAACCAAAGTCATCCAGCCAGAGTGCATAACCAGACTTGCGGAAAGAATCAATTGCCTTTACCAGATGCACATTGTTTTCGTTCAAGGCACTCTCTGTAATTTCCACATGTATCTGAGATTTCTTTATTTCATATTCGTTCAGGCAGTCTTCTACAGCCGCAACCACATCCATCAGTTCAAAGTCAAGGCGAGAAAAATTGATGGAAACCGGCACAAAATATTCACCTGACCTCTGAGCCTTGGAAATATCAGAGCAGACATTCTTTAAGATGCACAAATCCAGCTTGTGAATCTGACGGTATTCTTCCAGAACGGGAACAAAATCAGCAGGAGAAATCAGACCGTACTCCGGATCATCCCAGCGAGCCAGTGCCTCCACACCACAGAGACGTTTGTCTGCCGTATAAACCACCGGCTGATAGAAAACCCTGATCCAGCCCTCTTTGACAGCCTTATCCACATTGTTGATGACATACTGCTTGCGGTAAAAGGCCTTGTCCATTTCTTCCGTATATTCGCAGTAATTCTGTCCAAACTTTTTCTTAATGCTGTTACAGGCAAAGCGGGCATGGTCACAGGCAATGCTGGGCGGAACATCACCGTTTACCGGCGTATAGGCACCAACTTTGAGACCGATTTTCACCTCATGCTCATCCTGACAAATGATTTCCCTTACTTTCGCCAGACGTTCTTCTATATCATAGCGCTCAGTCAAAATAACAAAATGGTCGTCTGAAAAACGGGCAATCAGTGCATATTCAAAAACAGTACGGATTGCCTCTGCAACTTTCTTCAGGAATTCATTTCCCATGGGAAAGCCGTATCTTTCGTTGTAGCTCTTAAAGTTTTCAATGTCCAGAAAAAGGAATACATGTTTTGAAAGCACTTCCGGCGGGCTCATCAAGAAAGTAAGCGCTTTATGGCGGAAATAATGCATATTTGGGATTCCGGTCAGGTCATCACGCATTGATTTTTCTTTCAGATAGGCATTCATGTGCTCAAGACTTTCGTCCTTTTGAGCCCCCATCATTTTTTGCATGTAGACGTTAATGCTTGTCATCAGAACGGCAATCCAGAGCGTAAAGGAATTGATTTTAAATCCGTCAGACACTTCTAAGACCGTGCCACAATAGTAGAGAAAAATAAGGAAAGCAGCACTAAGCAGGAAGAAGGCAGTAACCGGCCGCCATACCAGAAAACCAAAAACAAACACCACCATAGTGGCAAAAGCAAAAGCCTGGCTTCCCTGAGCATAATCAAGATAACCGATATACATGCCAAAGGCCAGACAAATCAGGGAAAAAGCGTAGCGTACAAACCGGCCAATTCCAAAGGGAATCTTTTTACCCTTCAGCTGCAGTATTGAACAGACCAGCATTGCAATGCCGGCAAAAAGCAGGATGACATAGGACGAAAGGTGGTTGATAATCCATTCAATGGTGCGTACTTTATCGCCAAAAAAGACAATACGAAGAACCTTGGCAATCATCCAGACTTCAAGCAATATTGCAACAACAGAGAGGAAGATACCGGAAATTGCATTTGATCGTTCAAAATATTTTTTTTCTATCGCGGAATATTTTTCAAATCCCAGATATTTTTTTATATTGAGCATTGTACGTACCTTTGCTATTATTATACTACTATTATCGGCATAATGCACAAAAAAACACGGAGTTTTTATGGATTTCTTACGGCTTCTGGCAATCGGTATCGTTATTGGCATGGCAAATGTCATCCCCGGCGTTTCAGGCGGCACTCTCGCCGTTGTCTTTAACATCTACGACAAGTTCGTAAACGCAATTACGCTCAACCTCAAAAAACTAAAGGCAAACTGGCGCTTTGTCGTCCCCCTTCTGGCAGGCATGGCAAGCGGTGTATTGATTTTCAGCAAGCTGATTACCGTACTCTACACGCGTTTTCCCGTTCAGACAAACTATTTCTTTACCGGACTGATTCTGGGAAGCATACCAATGCTCTTTGGTTACATGAAAAAAACTCCTGACGGGGAAAAAATGAGCAGGGCAAAAATCATCTCCGTTGTCATCTGTGCCATCATAGGACTTGCCCTTTTGCTCACCTTCTCCTGGCTGGAAGTAAAATACGGTGGCGGAGACAAAACAGCCGGCATGACCGCAGACTTACCCGAATGGACAATTCCTCTGGCAGGACGCATCTTTTTTGCCGGCCTTGTCGGCGCAGTTGCGATGATTGTTCCCGGCATTTCAGGCTCACTTCTTATGCTGATTCTGGGAGTCTATCCCATCGTGATGAAAAGCATTCCTGCCCTCTTTTTGCCGGCATCTTTCTTCCATGCCCTCATACTTCTTTTGCCAAACGGAATCGGAGTTTTGATTGGACTTCTTTCAGGCGCCCAGCTGGTAAAATATCTTTTGAAAAAGGCTCCCAACCAGACCTACGCCGTCATCTTTGGACTGCTTTGTGGCTCTGCGGTAAATCTCTTCCCGGGCTTTGCCGCAATCAGCGGGGCTGGCATGGCCGTTGTATGCATTCTCTGCGTCATCGCCGGAGCCGCCATGGCCTACTTCAGCACCAAACTGGCACCGGAAGACACGCCGGCGAATGAAACCACAGATGGACGGTGATACACACGGATGAGGCACAGATAATAAATAAAAAATCATCCGTGTCCCATCTGAGTGCATATGTCGCTTGCGCTCCGTTTGCGTAAGCGGAAGTTATTGACGTTTGTGCCAGCGGCACATATGCATCAGAGTCCATCTGTGTCAAACCCAAATAACAAGGCTCCGCAATGTAAAATTGTTCCTGCACAAAAAATGGCTTCCAGTCGCGAA
>DFDV01000187.1:7068-14279 GCA_002369025.1 Treponema sp. UBA3819
GCACAAACCGAGTATTTTCGTAAGCCGTTTTGCTCCTTCCCGCCATTTTTTCTCATGCAGTCAATTATCAGGCGGAGCCTTTCCCCGCGTGAAACCACAGATAACCACAGATAACCACAGATAACCACAGATAAACGCGGATAGCACAGATATGTCACAGATATAAAAAAAATAAAAAAAATCTGTGTCCCATCTGCGTGCATCTGTGTCAATCTGTGTCCCATCTGCGTGCATCTGTGTCTATCTGTGTCAAATCCTTGAATCCGCATTTGCGCGGGTGAATTTTTCTTTCAGGTAAACGTATTCGTAGAGGATGTCGTCAAAGTTTTCGTAGCCGAAAACTTTATGCACTTTTGTGATTTTCCACTGCTTGATGTTGGCCGTATGCGGATAGGGCAGCCAGAAAAGTCGTTTTGAAAAGTGGCGGATTACGGTGTCCTTGTAGAGAAATTTCTGATCGTTAAAGCGCTGGCTTATTTTCAGCTGTTTTGTCGTGCTGCGGACAAGGGCGCTTTCATCTGCAAAAACAAGTTTTTTCCTTTTGATAAGGTCACGGCTCTTCTTAAAGAGGCCCGTCTCCCTGCATTTCTTCATATTAAAAAGCATGACCCCCGCATTTATAAAGCGGCGCAGGAAAAAGAGAATGAGTTTTCCGTAGTGGTCGGGAGCGGCCGCATATTCATAGTCAGAAATATCCATGTCATACAAAAGGCTGACATCCCGGTTAAAAAGCAAATCTATATCCAGATAGAGGACTTTATCGGGAATCTGGGGCACCATGTCTGCAAAGAGACGAATCAGCGTATAGGGAGAGCAGTAGCAGTCTTCGTTGGGAGAACCGTCAAATTCCTGGTGGTACAAATCTGTGACATCAATTTTTTCTACAAGGCTTTCCCAGTTATAGGATTTTGCAACGCCGTCTAAAAATGCCACCTGTTCATCAGTTATAGGCTTGTAATCTTCCCTGAGGTGCGAAACATCCATGGTAAAGATAAAAATGTGGAAGGGCTCACTGCTTTCCGTCCGCTTGAACATGGAAAGCATGGTAGTAAGGGCACCGTCAAAAACCATTACGTTTCCGCAGAACAAAATGTTTCTCATACACTTTTCCTCACATATTTTATCAGCTCCACAGTGTTTAATAAACTGCGCTCGCACATTTTTTCGTAAACCGCATCCCGCAGAGCCTTTCGTCTTTCCTTTGGCGGCAGGCTTTCGTCAGCAAAAAAGGGTCCGTCCACATAAGTAAGCATCCTTGGATTTTTTGAAAAAGGCCTTTTCTGATAGACATTGGTAAAGCAGAATACCGGCGTTTTGTACTGAACCGGATACTTAAAGGATGTGTCAGCAAAGGGCCGGATTTTTGTATAAAAGGGCCATATATGTGCTTCAGGATAAATACAGATAGAAGCCTTTTCTTTCACCCGCATATCCATAGTTCGCATAAAATTCTTTGCGGCGGCAAAATTGTCAGGCAGAGGAAGCGCCCCCAAAAGCCTCATCTTCTGTCCGATGTGAGGAATGGAAACATTATTAGGATGAACAACAACAAAAACACCCTTGGGAAAACTGACAAAAGTAGGCACTAGGGGGTCACAGAGGATATTGGTATGATTTCCGTAGATAAAAAAAGCCCCTTTCTGATACGGCTTTATAAGGTCCCGGTTGATAATCTTGTGGCGGTATTTTAATTTAAGGTAGAGCCAGGCAAGGGGCATGGCAAAAATGCGGTAAAAGAAAAAACGCCTCAGGTGCCAGAAAAAAGTGCCGGAACCGTAATCATAATGCTCATCTATAGGAATAGGCGTAATCTGCATTGTGGAGAATTCGTCGTTCAGTTCGTCGGTGTAGTAGATAACTTTGTCTGCCATCTGTCCGCCATCAAAAATGCCGTCAGTTTGCCGCATATTTCAGCGGAATGCCGTAGGCTTCTTCGTAGACCTTCTTCCATGCCTCGTAGTTTGCATTTTTCATATAGTCTGCATTCTGACGCACAGAAAGTTCCGCCTTAGGATAGATAAGGGGCAAAATATGAATCGTATATTCCTGAACAGGAAAGCCGTCTCCGCCAATAATATCGCTGTCACTCATCGTAATGAAAAAAGGCATGACCGGCGCATTGTTTTCAGCGGCAATTTTGTAGGCTCCGTTTGTAAGGGGACGGGGCTTACGGTAATTCCACCACATAGCCTGTTCTGCATAAATCAAAATCTGCCGCCCGTGAGAAAGATAATACTTTGCAGCGTCCATAAATTTTTTCATTGTGGAAACATTGCTGCTCAGGGGCATGGTATTGCAGTGGCGGAAAAGAAAACCGTAGAATCCGGGAAAGTTTGTGTAGTTTCCCTCCCGGCAGACTTTTACCAGTTCCTTGTGGTAGACATGCTTTTCAATCGCCTTGTAAACGGCAAAATTATCAAAGGCATTAAAGTGGTTGCAGGTAATCACAGCCCCCACCCTTTTGTTTGCCACATAATTCTCCAGCCCCCTCACTTCCTTAATAATCAGCTGCCTGTTTTTCATCAGCATATTGATGTGGCGGCGGGCAAGAATATTTGCAAATTTCATCCAGAATTTGCTGGACAGTTTTTTATTCAGGTAATCAACTTTATCCGGCGTAAGGGGAATTGTGGGCGGGTCATCTTCCACATCCTCATGCCAGCGGCCTTCTCTTTCAAATTGAGCGATTTTTTCTACAATTGCCACCCGGCCCGGATCTTTTTCAATCATTTTGTCGCTTCCCGCACCATGGTATTGTGGTAATTATCCGGATCTTTGGCATCATCTTCTGCCATCTTTGCCAGTTCCACAAACTGCGCCTGATCACGCTGCTTTAAGTCATCAGAATAAGATGCCTTGATTTTTAAGATATTGTCATAGAGGAAAGTCTGCTGGGCATACATCCAGAAGTATTCTTCATAAAGCACATTGTCGTAATGCCAGGGCTTCCAGTTGATTTTGTAATGAATAATCTTCAGTTTTGTAGAGTCAAATTTTGCCCGGCCTTCCACCGCATAGGCAGACTTATTCCATTCCAGGGGAAGCCATTTTACCCTGTCCTTGCAGAGTACGTTCAGATAATCTTCATCCTGCGTTACCCTAAAGACAAAACGGTTCATCAGTTCAATAAACTTGCCTTCGATATTTTCCTTGCGGTAGAGTTCGGCATTTATCAAAAGAATTCCCGCACTAAAATACTTGCTGCGGCTGATGCCCAGTGCCTTTTCCACATAGGTTCCGTACACGTCAAAGTCAGCCATCACTTCCTCAGGAGCCGCCGCCACCAGATTGTCGCCGATTTCCGTATTGTAGAGTTCAGAAATATCGCCAGTCACTACAATATCGCAGTCAAGGTAGAGCACCTTTTCATACTGGGGGAAAAAACGGGGAATAAAAATGCGGCAGTAGGTTTCGCGGGAATAATAGTGCCTCAGGTGGAAAGCTCCCTGAGATTTCTCCATCTCGTCCCGCAGGGAAACAAAATCCAGAGAAGCATTGTCGGGAGCACAATCCTTTACAATCAGCTGCAACTGCTCCGCATATTCCCTTTTAAGGCTTGTAGTCAGTATGTATATCTTATAAAAATGATTTTTTGAAGCATTTACAAGCAGGGAAGTCATTGCGACCGCAAGAAAAGGAACATAGTTATCATCTGTCGCAAAAAAAATAGGCACTTCCGGCAAGTTCTTTGTCAAATTCATATTTTGCGATTATAGCACAAATTCTTCTATTTGTCATCAGTCATTTTAAAGTGCATTTTGAAGGGAGAAGTCTCTCCCTGCGCCCGCACTTCGTTGCGTGCTACCCTCTCTCCTGGGGGATTATCCCCCAAGCCCCCTCTTTCTCTTGCAAAGGCCAGTCTTTTCATTTATGCTATTCTTATGAAGAGAACATTATTTTTTACATTTTTCATCATGCTGACCGCTGCAACATTTGTACCCGCAGCAGATTTTACCTCCGCAGAAAACAAGACTGTTCAGGAGATTCTCGCCTTCAGGCTTTCCCTCCGTTCTTATTCCACTGATGACGAGGCTATCAAAAAAGTCCGCGAATACAGGAAAGAACACGAAAAAGACATTTCTGCCCTGGGAGAAGAAGCCCAGATTGTCTGCACCAACATGCTAGCCACCGCAGAATACAACGCATTTTACGCAAAGGACATGCATGCGCCCGAAATGGAAGGCATTCTGCGCCCCCAGTACGAGCGTCTCACCGCTTTTGCCGCCTCACATCCCATTGAAAAACAAAACCCCTGGTTCACCCTCACATCGGCGGACATCACCAATTCCATGATGCAGTTCCTCAAGCAAAAGGAAGCCATAAATCTTGGTCTGCAGGAAAAGAAAGACTACGCTACAGTCGTCGATAAATACCCCAAGATGGCCTTTGCAAACATGCTTTCCGGCTACTGGTACTACTACGCACCCGGCATTGGCGGTGGAAGCAAAAAGAAAGCCCGCCAGTTTTTCTCTGACGCGTACAAATACGCCGCAAATGACTACGAACGCTACTACGGGGCAATCAATCTGTCTCAGATGAATTTTGAAGACAAAAACAAAAAAGAAGCCACCCGCCTTCTGGACGAAGCGGAAAAAATCCTTCCAAAAACCCGCTATGTAGCCTTAATCAGAAAAATAAACGACCTGGGCTACTCTGCCTTTGACTACAACCAGAATTCCACCCGCGAAAAACTGGACGAAAAACTAAAAGAAAAGAAATAAACGCCCCGATGGGGGGGGGGGAAAAAAAAATGACCGATACGTTTGAAAAAAAACTGGCATTTTCAAGTAGAACTATTCCGTTGACAGCCTGCAATTGACCGCCCAAAGAGAATCACCAGTATAGAAGGCGATTTCATTCTCATACTCATCCGTTTTCGTAAAGAGGCCTGTTTCTGGCGTGTACTCATAGGTGCTCGTGCTTGACGAACCAGATTTTGTCCTTGTCGCCTTCAAGCCCGTCGAATCAAAGACATAGGTCTCTATATACTTGTTTTGCGGGATTCCCTGCCTCACGGATGCCAGCGAGCACCGCCACTAGCACCGTTTTTATCTACCGCCCAGATATAGTAGTACCAGCCGGTTGAAACATAGCCTGAAACAGAATAAGTGTAGGTTTCGCCCTCATTCGCAGAGCCTATGTAAGACCGATTCTTTTTTGCATAATTCCAGTCATTGATGCTCCTTGCATAATAAATGGCATAGGGACCTTCACCACCGCTCACTTTAAATGAAATGTACTTGACCTGAGCGTATGTTCCCTGCCCATACGTAATGGTCCCGGAAATTGCAATGTCCGCATCTTTTTCAAAATCGCAGGCAGAAATTCCAATTAAAAAAAGGAAGACTGCAGGAAGGGCAAGAAAACAGAACAGTCGCTTTCTCATACTGCCTCCAAAAGTCGACTTCCACGCACACTGCATGGGAGCATCGAGCAGAAAAACTAGAGGGAAATTTTCGCCGCCAGACCGTAGTTATTGTTTACAGGGTCAATAATCGGCGCAAAATTCACGGCCATGGGATTTCCCTGCAACGTTCCCCTCAGCATATTGTTAAAATTGCTGGCGAATCCCCAAGGACGAATGAGACCATAAATGGCGGCCGCAGTTACACAGCCTACACCCAGTCCGATACAGGTATATGAAGGTGTGTTTTTCTTGGAATCCGATGTAATCGTAGCGGCACCGATGACAACAAGCAGAATACCGCCGCCCTCAAAGGCACACTGAAAGGCTCCGCCGCCACCGTCGCCCTGCACAAAAGAACCGATACCAAAGCCGAGCAAAAGGTTCAGAACAAAGGGCAGTCCCGCAGACTTTTCGTACTTATTGAAGAGCATATCCCGCTGAATCGGCGTAAGCCCCTGCGCCAGACTTGCAATTTGAATTTTATTGTCCTCCAAATCATCATCAATCAATGAGTCTATCTGCGCATACAGTTCCTGAGACCCAGGTGCATACGGCGACTGATACGATGCCGTTCCTGCGGTGGACTGATTTGCCGCCGCCTGAGCCGACGCAGGCACTTTTCCCTCCAAAATTTCCTTTTTCTTCGCCTGAAACTCTGCTTCCGTTATCGCACCGCTGTCGTACAGCTGCTTCCATTTTAAAATCTCGTCCGCAGCCGACTGGGCAAAAACTGATGCCGCAAAAAAAAGTACAACTACAAGTGTTAGAATTCGCTTCATATCATCACGTCTCCTACAACGAATTTATATACCATAAGTATATAAGCACATTATTATCGACTATAAGTCAATTGTCAAGTAAAAAATATAGCAAAATAATATACTTATAGATTGGTTTTACATGACGAAGATTCAACACTATTTGGCACAGAATATAAAAAAGTACAGGAAGGAAAAAAATCTCACACAGGAACAGCTCGCTACACTCGCCGGAACGTCAACCAATTACATCGGCACTATCGAAATCGGCAAACGATTCCCCTCTCCAGCCATGATAGAGCGCCTTGCAGCCGCACTGAACATTGACTCTTCGCTCTTATTTCAGTCAGACCGTTACTCGGTTCACCTATCGAAAGAACAGGCTTCTTTTTCAGAGTGCAAATCAAAATTAAAGCAGACAATCCTTATCCAACTCAACAACGCAATCGAAAACATTTTCAGCGAAGAACCATAATTTTTTCAAAAAACACGGCAGATTTCCATGATATTTTTGGGCGCATCCCCCTGCGGCGCAGGGGGTCGGGCCTTTCGCGGCTTGCTGCGCGCGGTGCTCCACTTCGCTCCGCACTGGCGGCTCAGCCGCCACCGCTCCACGCCCTTGCGCATGGTTAGAGTTTTGACATTTTTTCGTTCAGGAGTTTTGTGGCTACACCGGGGTTTGCCTTGCCCTTGCTTGCCTTCATCACCTGACCCATCAGCCAGCCAACAACATTGGTCTTTCCACCCTTGTAGTCGGCAACGGCTTTGGGGTTGTCTGCGATAACCTGATCGACAATCTTTTCAATTTCGCCTGAATCGGAGACGCTTTCCATGCCTTCCGCCTTGATGATTTCTGCAGGCATTTTGCCGCTTTCAAGCATTTTGGCAAAGACTGTCTTTCCCTGTGCCGAAGTGATTTTTTTGTCAGCAATGGCGTTTACCAGTTCGGTAATGTGGGCAGGCTTAATGTTCACTTCGCTGATGGTGATATTCTTTTCATTAAGGACTGCAAGGAGTTCTGCAAGAATCCAGTTTGCAACCTTCTT
>DFDV01000117.1 GCA_002369025.1 Treponema sp. UBA3819
TCGAACCTCTTGATCGCGGCAGACTGTACCGCCTATGCTTATGGTAATTTTCATAATGAATTGATCCGCAATCATACTACACTCATCGGATGCCCAAAACTGGATGAGGGCGACTATTCTGACAAGCTGACCGCCATTTTCCGGAACAACGATATTAAAAGCGTAACTGTCGTGCGCATGGAAGTGCCTTGTTGCGGCGGCATCGTGCATGCTGTAAAAAAAGCGCTGCAAGCAAGCGGCAAATGGATTCCCTGGAGAGTCGTAACGATCTCGACAGATGGGAAAATATTGGATTAACGCAAAGCCCTATCGATTGTTTTTCGACTCTGCGTCCTCTCATCGAAACAATAAAAGACCGCCGACAAAAGTCGACGGTCTTTTATGATGGTGCGGATGTTCTTAACCAACCTAAAGTACAGTTTACAAGGGACTACACAGGGTAGGTATCTGACGGGAGGGGTGCCGCCAGTCAGATTTTCCATGTGATGTTCAAGCTGTCGCTTGTGGCGGCTATGGTGGTGATCATCAAATCCACCACACGCCGCTTGTCATCAAAAGATACATTCTCCCAGGTATCGAGGTAGCCGGAAATCTGGCTGACCTGTTCCGGGCTGATGGCCTCCACAGTCAACTCCGCTATCCTTGCCAGAAGTTCCTGCTTGCGCCCGTCCAGTTCCGCTATCTTCACATTCACATAGGAGAACAGGACATTGTTTGCCCCCGTCAGACTGTCCACCAGCTTTTCAATCTCGCTGTCTACATGGGCAAGTTCCACTTGCAGGGCGGTGATTTTCGGGTTTGCCTTTGCCGCTTTCTTTTTTCCTGTCAGCGTCTTGTAGCTTGCCAGCTTCTTTACCATCTGCTGATAAACAACCGCTTCCAGTTCCGAAGTGATGATTTTCCCACAGCCAGGACAGCTTTTATTGTCCAGCCGTTTCGTGCAGCGGAGATACTGTTTGCCGGAGGGATTGTAGATACTCATAAGAGCATACCCGCAATTCCCGCACTTGATTTTTCCTGCCAGCCATGTGTGGGTGGCTTTCCGGGCAGACTGGATTTTCATGTTGTTCATCAGCTTCTTGCGGCAGGTCAGCCAGGTGTCGGAGGGGACGATACCCTCATGGGGAGCCAGTACCAGCATTTGGTCTTTTAAGTCGTTTTTCTTGCTGGCCTTTACATCTCGCCCTTGATACAGATAGCAGCCGTTCATGCCCGTAAAATCGGCAACGTCATTGACAATGACTGTACCTTGACTTTTGAAAAATTCGTACACATCAAGGTCTGCCTGCACATAGACAGGATTGCGTAACATCTGCGCCAGCGTGGGGCGTATCAGCTCTTTGCCATGGAACAAAATCCCCTGTTCGGCAAAGTACCGGGTAATGTCCCCGTAGGAAGTTGTGGGCTGGGCGTACATCTCAAACATCAGCCGGATATTGGCCGCTTCCTCCGGGTTTACCACCAGCTTCTTTGTGTTGATACCGTCCATCTTGATAGGCTCCGTATGGAAGCCGTAAGGGGCTTTCCCGCCCATCTTAAAGCCCCGCTGACTGCGGGAGTAGTAAGCGTCCGTTACCCGCTTCTGTATCGTTTCCCGTTCAAGCTGGGCGAACACGATACAGATATTCAGCATGGCCCGTCCCATCGGCGTGGAGGTATCAAACTTTTCCGTAGAGGACACAAACTCCACATTGTACTGCTGGAACAGCTCCATCATGTTGGCAAAGTCCAGAATGGAACGGCTGATACGGTCGAGCTTGTAAACCACGACCTTTGCAATCAAGCCCCGCTTGATGTCCCGCACCAGTTCTTGAAACTTCGGACGGTCTGTGTTCTTGCCGCTGTACCCTTTGTCTGTGTATTCCTTGCAGTTACCGCCTTTCAACTCGTATTTGCAAAATTCAATCTGGCTTTCAATGGAAATGCTGTCCTTTTTGTCTACCGATTGTCTTGCATAGATTGCGTCTATCCGATTGTTCATATTGTCGCTCCTTTTCTTAAAAAAGAAACGGAGCTGCTGACAGTTCTATTATACCGCCAGCAGCCCCGCAAATCAATGATGGGTTTGGAAAACCTTATGTCCCGGCTTCCTCACTCTCCCGCTTGTCGGCGTACTTGCGGAACACCTCATAAAGCTGCTGTTCCAGTTCCCGGCGTTTGGCTGCTTCCTGTTCCGGCGTGAACACCGGGGAGAGATTTTCCAGTGTGATTTCCTTTCCCTGAAAAGTCACGATTTCGATTTCCTTTTTGTATCTGATATTACTTATAAGATCACCTTTCCTTTCCATGCTGCCGCTGTTGCCGTTTCAGTTCCGCTAAAATCTCCGGCGGGATACGGTCAACCAGCCGCCGCATATCGTCCAGTTCGCTTTTTAACTTCGCCCGTTCCATCGTGTCATTCATCTTGCCTTTTTCGCTGGCCTTTGCCCTGACTTCCAGCTTTTCATTTTCCGCTAACAAGTCATTGATTGTGACCTTGTATTTTTTCAGTTGCCCGGAGAAGTTCTCCATCTGCGGAAACCACTTTTTCAGCATGGAGAGGGCTTCCTCTTTCTTCTTTCCGGCGTTCAGCGGGGTAATGCCGGAGAGAACCGCTTCAATGGCCCTCGCCTGTTTGGAGAGGTTGACCGCCTGTTTGAACAGCCGGGTGGGGATATGCTTCCGGCCCGTCTTGCTGGCGCTCTCCCCACGCTCCAGGTCGGGGTACTTCTCCACCATACAGGCGTGAAAATCGTCCTGCCACTTCGTCAGATTGGCCCGGTTGCCGATGATCTCTTTGGCGCACAGGCGGTTGTCCTTTGTCAGCGGCACAAAAACCAAGTGTAGATGGGGCGTTTTTTCATCTATGTGTACCACCGCCGACACGATGTTCTCCCGGCCCACCCGGTCAATGAGGAAGTCCGCCGCCCTCTGGAAGTAGGCCGCTATCTCCTTTGGGGACTTTCCCTTGAAGAACTCCGGGCTGGCGGTAATCAGCGTATCGACAAAACGGGTGCTGTCTTTTCGAGTGCGGCATCCGGCCTGCTCAATGCGGCTCTGGATGAAGTGATAATAGCGGCCCTCCGGCTTGACGATGTGGAAATTGTACTTGCTCCGGCTGGTGTCAATGTCCGGGTTGCTGGCGTACTGCTCCTTTTTCCGTTCATGGTGGGCTTCCAGCGGCCTTGCCGGGTGGCCCTTATGCTTCTCAAATCGCAGAATTGCGTGTTGTGCCATTGAACTCCTTTCCCCATTCCATTCCTTTCCGGCGGGTTTTCCCGCCGAAAATATCTCTGATAGGATTGGAATGGAATGAATGTAAATAGATGGTTTTAATCTCTGTATTTCTATATACCGTCAGATTTCCGTACTTCAAGAGGATTGATTTTCGTACTCGCCAAGTACGGTTTTCAGCCCTCCGGCGTACCATAACCGGATTTCTTGAAGTCGGTGTTTGGAACCGCTTCATAGGATTTCGGGTAAATGCGGTTGGGTTTTCCACAGCCCTGTTTCTGGATTTCCACCAGCCCCGCATACTGCAACTCCCGCAGGGTGTTGACCGCTTTCTGCCGCCCGCAGCGGAGCAAAGCGACCACCTCGCAGATGGGGTAGTACAGGTAGACCCGCCCGTACTCGTCCGCCCAGCCGTTCTTCCGGGACAACTCCGCCCGGCGCAGGACAAAGGCATACAGCACCTTCGCTTCGTTGCTCAAGGGCTGGAATGTGGGTGCTTCAAAAAGGAAATTGGGGAGCCGGGTGAAACTGAACGCCTTTTCCGGCTGGTGAATATAAATCGTGTTTGTCATAGCGTGTTTTGTGGACGGTTAGAGGCCCGTTTTCCGGGGCGAATGATAAATGATACCAGCCGCCCCGGTTGAGGGCTTGCGGAGCCTTGCAAATCAAGGCTTTTCCCGCTCTTAACTGTCCACAGCAGACCTCCTTTTCCGTTCACTTTCTGTTTTCTGCCGCCTGTGAACTCTGGCGGCGCAGTCCGGGCAGTATTTGCCCCGGTTGGACTTCGGGACGAACACACCGCCGCACTCCGCACAGCGTTTCAAGTCCCTGTCCCGGTAAATCTCCGCTTCCAGCGTCCTGTCCAGCGGCAAGACCGCCCAGCGGAACCACTTGCAGCAGACGGAGAACGAAATCATCTGCGGACAGGCGCAGGTGTCGCCATCGTCCAGCGCAAGGCAGTTTCCGTCCTCGCAGTTGCAGCACTCCCGGCGTATCAGGCCGCTGGCTCGTCTCTTCTGGGGCGGGGTTATGCGGTAGGGGGAGCCGTCCGGCCTGTGTTCCAGCGGCGGCAGGTGTTGATAGGGTCTTTTGCTCATGCGTCCCTCCGTTTTCTTTGGCGTGTTCTGTTTCCAAGGTGCTTGTCCATCGATGAACTATCCCAAGTCTACACCTTTTTGACCGCCTGTGCCGTATATCCAAGAGGTAGGAAATCAGCCTGAAAAACTCCCTATTTCCACGCTCTCGGATTTGTGATATAATCAAAAAAAGATAAAAGACAAATTCAGGTTTCTGGTCTTCTTGCACAAAATAAAGGAGGAGCTATTATGCAAATTGTTTATATTCCAAGCGAATCAATGTCTGTTCAAGGTAAAAAAGATGAAATCTATAAAAGATATGGGAAAGACTGGAATATTAGAGAACAGGGAGGAGGTAACGGAAATTGGTTGTTGACCAGAAAAAGTGATGTGCTTGTAGATGGAAAAAGTTATCGTACTTTTGTACTTGAACACTACGGTAAATCCAAGCTGACAGCGAAGCTTGTTGATAAATTTCGTGAAGATGTAGCAAATGGTAAAATAAAACTGTAAATGCCTATGCCGTTATGCTATGAGCATAGTACATAGCATAACGGCTTCTCTTTCGTTGAGCTAGCAAGGAGGGTGAATATGTCTTTATCCATACAAGAGCGATTAAAAGACCTACGTGTGGAGCGTGGCTTGACGCTGGGGCAGCTTGCGGAGCAGACCGGGCTTTCCAAGTCTGCGCTGGGCAGTTACGAAACGGAAGACTTCAAGGACATCAGCCACTATGCCCTTATCCGGCTGGCGAAGTTTTACGGTGTGACCGCTGATTATCTGCTGGGGCTGTCTGAAATGAAAAATCACCCAAACGCCGATCTTGCAGACCTGCGTTTGAGTGATGAAATGATTGACCTGCTGAAAAGCGGGAGGATAGACAATACCCTGCTGTGTGAGCTGGCGGCGCACCCGGATTTCCCCCGGCTGATGGCTGACCTTGAAATCTATGTGAACGGAACGGCACTGAAACAGGCGCAGGGTGCAAACGCCATAGTGGACACGATGAGCGCAACTGTTATAAAAAAGCATAATCCTGGCATGAGTGATACGCAGTTAAGACAGCTTATCACCGCCCATATTGATGAGGACGAGTTTTGCCGCTATGTGATACAACGGGACATAAACGGGATTGCCCTTGCTCTGCGGGAAACACACAAGGACGATTTTTTCAGCGTCCCAGAGGATAACCCGCTAAAAGAAATGCTGGAAACTGCTGGTGAAATCGTCAGCCAGGACAGCGACACGGAACAAGCGTACTTGGCGTTTATCTGCAAACGGCTCAAGCTGAATTTTAGGAAGCTGTCAGTAGAAGAACGGAAGTGGCTGAAAAAGATTGCGGAAAAATCCGACTTGCTGAAGAATCCAAAACCGCAGAGAGGACGAAGATAAAAAATGCCTGAACGGCGGTTCTGGTTTTTCAGAACCACCATCCAGGCATTTTGTTTAGTAATAGAAAAAGGTGCAGTTGATTATTGCGTATTGTCAATCTCTCTCAAACCGGGTAGTAAAAATACGGCAAGCGCAACGATGATAATGCCAATTCCGCAAATGACAAACCATTTCTCAACTCCCAGCCGCTCCGCCAGAGGCCCGGAAATGACAAGGCCAAACGGCATGGCGAGGGAAGCGGCGCTTGTCAGTAGAGAAAAAACTCTCCCCAGATATTCTGGTTTGACCGTTTCTTGAAAAATCGCATTTTGCACACCGTAAAATGGAGCGGAAATTCCCATAACAGTACAGCACACAACAAAGACAAGAAATGCGTCTGGCGGCAAAAGCCCGGAGAGCATATTGCTAACGCCCATCAGGAGAACGGAAAGACCGATGGTGTACCGCCGTTTCTTAAAACCGCCCCAAATGCTCAGAATGACTCCGCCAAGCAGCATACCAACCGCAAAAGCAATTTCAGCGGCAGAGGCATGGGCCGGTGTTCCTTTGAAGTATGACATACAGATGAGAGGAAAAAGCGTACTGATTGGCATATAAAAGAACATATAAATTACACCAATCCAGAGCAGAGCAAAGAGGCCCCTGTTTTGCTTTAATACCACATACCCCTCTTTCATATCCTGTAAAAACTGTTGTCTTTTCGTTTCTGGACATAGTTCAGGCGTTGGTATGGACGAAATCGCAACAGTCACACAGGCAAGGATTGCACCCACAATATCTAACAATATAATTGCATTAAGAGGCCAAACAGCATATAAAAACGCTGCGGCAGCTGGACTGATAATCGCACTTACTGCTTGCATGGTCTGCGTGTAACCAGCGCATTTTGTAAGTTCCTCTTTTGGCACAATCATAGGTGTTGCTGCGCTGAATGCTGGAGAATGAAAAGCAGTTCCCGCACTTCGGATTAACAGGACAACCATAATAGACCATACGGGCAATTCCATGTAAAACGCCACCAGCGCCAGAATACCGCCAGCGGCGGCAATTATCAAATCCGCACCAATCATTACGCTTTTACGGCTGTGCCGGTCAACAAAAGCACCTGCAAACGGGCCTAAACAGGCTTGCGGCAAAAATCCAATCAGTGTTGCCGCCGTCAATATGATTGCAGAATTAGTTTTCGCAACCAAATAAAAGATAATGGCCATTTGCAAAATACCGCTGCTAATAAAGGATATTGCTTGTCCGGCAAGAAGTGTAAAATAAGTTTTTCTCCATGAATTGTTGTTTTGGGTCATAATGCGAACCTCCTTTTTTATTGCATTGTTCCTTTGTTTCTGCAATAAAAAGCAGGCGTTGTCCCACAGAGAGGGCAGACGCCTGCATAACAACAAAGCACGAAAAAACACCACGATACAGTTCAAAGACTGCTCGTGTCAAACCTACGTGTTCCTTTGCATACGCACGCAAAAAAAGCCCACCATCATGTGGAAAGGTACTTCTACTTTTTATTGCTTATTAGCGTACACAAATTAACACACGTAAGCCTCCTTCCAATCTCAAACTGTCGCACAGTATAACACACATCCGATAGACTTGTCAACCATTTTTAACCTTGTTTTCCATCTTGTTTTTCCATCTCTTACGGGCAGTAGCAAAGCCAGGCGAGCCAGTCAACGGTCAAGATGAACGGCGCTTTCAGCGCCGCCGTTGACAGTCTCGCCCGTCTTTGCTAATGGGTAATCAAGGCGGGAAAGCCATTTTAGGGCTTTCCCGCCCATTTCAATTTTGGGAGAAGAAAGGCCCCAAAATGAACGAGTGCGGCCAAACACTTTTAGGGATTGGCCACCTTGTCCACCCATCCAGCGGGGCGGCGGGGAACGGTCAAGGCCGGGCGTCAGCCCATTCATTTCAGCCTTGACGGTTTCCTGCCGTCCTGCTACTTTTCCCGGAGTGTGGCCACACATCTGGTCACGGTGTCCAGAGCTTTGGGACTTTTTGTCCCATAGGCCGGGGGCGGAGGACGAGGGACGGGGGCTTTCATAATACGCCCTGTCTGCTGCTGAAATCAGCCCTTTGTTTCCGGCTTACCAGCCCCAAACAAAGCCCTGCTTTCCTGCCGCGTCAAATGCCCTTGCCCTCCCCGGCGGCAACGGTATTTTCAGGGCAACGCCGACAGAGCGTATAACACACTACACTTTGCTCCGCAAAGTCGTGTGCCAAATGGGGCGCTGCCCCCTTTGGAAACCCCCGCAACAAACAGGTGCTATGCACCCAGCCGGGAGCATAGCGCCGTTTGTTGTCAGCAGCCCGTTTCACGGTCTGCGTGTAGTTCCTTGTAAACTGACCTAAATTTCACACTTAAAATCCGGCTGAAGGCTCACATATTTCCTCGCACATTTGCCGACATTGCGTCTCTTTGATATGATCATATCACGATATTTTAAGGGTGCTAATTTTTATGGAAAAGTACAAATACGATGAAGGCAACGGTCTTTGGTACGAACTGCAAGGCGACTATTACATTCCCTGCCTGAATGCTCATGTACGGTAAAGAAGCAAGCAACCGAAAACAATAGATAGACCGCCAGCACTACACTATTCCGAACCAAAGACCAAAAGATAAGCATTTTGAGAAAATCTAAACTTTTGGATTTTCCTACAATGCCGACTACGGCGGAATCCCTCCCACTCCTTATATATTTCTTTCTGTATACATTGAATTTGTATTTAGTAAAATGCAGACAACACCACGGATCGGCTTTTGGCTGGACAATTCCAACCAAACACCGCAGCAGACAGTAGAAACCATTCTGAACGTTAGGAAGCCGGTATGATTGTTACATATAAGGGGAAGAAAAATTTCTTTTAGATACTTGTTTTCCTAAAACTGATGTGATATAATAATTCAATTCCAGAAAAGGAGTAAAAAATATGCGGCAAGGTATTCTTAAATAAAACTATAATCAAATAGTGGGAACAAAGGATTATGATAGTCCCTTTTGTAGGGGCTTAGTTTTTTGTACCCAATTTAAGAATACTTTTGCCTTATCAATTTTGACATATCCCCAAAAACAGCACTCACAAACAGGTGTATGCTGTATATGTGTATGTCCGCAAATTATCATCCCCAGTGGTAAAAGTATTTTACTGCTGGGGATTTTTATGCCCTTCGGGGCAGTAAAGGGAGGACAATCACATGAAAATAATCAATATTGGAATTCTTGCCCATGTAGACGCTGGAAAGACGACCTTGACGGAGAGCCTGCTATATGCCAGCGGAGCCATTTCAGAACCGGGGAGCGTCGAAAAAGGGACAACGAGGACGGACACCATGTTTTTGGAGCGGCAGCGTGGGATTACCATTCAAGCGGCAGTCACTTCCTTCCAGTGGCACAGATGTAAAGTTAACATTGTGGATACGCCCGGCCACATGGATTTTTTGGCGGAGGTGTACCGCTCTTTGGCTGTTTTAGATGGGGCCATCTTGGTGATCTCCGCTAAAGATGGCGTGCAGGCCCAGACCCGTATTCTGTTCCATGCCCTGCGGAAAATGAACATTCCCACCGTTATCTTTATCAACAAGATCGACCAGGCTGGCGTTGATTTGCAGAGCGTGGTTCAGTCTGTTCGGGATAAGCTCTCCGCCGATATTATCATCAAGCAGACGGTGTCGCTGTCCCCGGAAATAGTCCTGGAGGAAAATACCGACATAGAAGCATGGGATGCGGTCATCGAAAATAACGAT
>DFDV01000206.1:0-382 GCA_002369025.1 Treponema sp. UBA3819
GTTATCCTGAACGGTCTCGGAAAGGACGCTGCTCAGATTATCAGCCGCATCAACGGCTTTACCTATGTTCAGACTCAGTTTGATTATTTCAACGGCGAAGGTACAGACAAGGCCCTCAAAGTTGTAAAGGAAGTTCCCTATGGTTCTAATCCTGACCGCCTTATCGTTAAGTGCTATGGTGCTGACGATGTACGCGAAGGTGTTGCTATCATGTGGCATGAGGATGTTGATGTTTCAATCACTGGTAACTCAACAAACCCCACACGCTTCCAGCATCCTGTTGCAGGTACCTACAAGAAGGAACGCCTCCTGGCCGGTAAAAAATACTTCTCTGTAGCATCTGGCGGCGGAACCGGTCGTACACTGCATCCCGATAACATGG
>DFDV01000206.1:429-4173 GCA_002369025.1 Treponema sp. UBA3819
ATCCCGATAACATGGCTGCAGGTCCGGCTTCATACGGATTTACCGACACACTCGGCCGCATGCACTCAGACGCTCAGTTTGCAGGTTCTTCATCAGTTCCCGCACACGTAGAAATGATGGGCTTTATGGGCATGGGTAACAACCCCATGGTTGGCTGTACAGTTGCATGTGCAGTTGCAGTGGCAGGCTCTTTCTAAAATAATTTTTCTTTTGTGCACTAAGCGCAAAAGGTGATTAAAGGCGGACGAATGATCGTATTTCTATGCGGTCGTTTTTCCGCTTTTTTTTGTGGCGGATATCCTAAAACTGTGTTATCCTATACTATAAGTTATGGGTGTCATTGATTATTACAAGAAGACCGCCGAAGAAAGTAAAAAACTCTTTTCTCAGAACCGGGATATTATAGATGCCTATAATTTTCATATCCTGAAGATTCTTCTCTTCTTTTCAGTGGCCGCATGTTTTATTCTTTCCATGCTTTCCCTTATTCCGGCCATTTCGATGCTCTATCAGCTGAAGTTTCAGATTTTCTTTTCAGCCTCACTCTGCGTTTTTTTTATTTACGCCGTCATCAGCATATTTGCGGCAGAATTTGTCAGCAGGCATTCTGTGGTGGCCGTCTACATATACATAATATTTGCCGACACTTTTTCTGTGATGGTAAACCTTTTGACATCGCGCCTGCCGCCTTACACGGTAACCCTTGGCTTTTTGGTTGCGGTGCCTATGCTGATGATGGATTCCCGTATCAGGGTAATGATTGTTCATGTGATTATTGCGGCAATCTGTCTCTACCTGTCCTATTATTTTAAGAGCGATGATTATTTTCTGACGGACTGCATCAACTGTTTTGTCTTTACGTCAGTCGGCATTTTTGCAGGTGACCGCTTCCGCATGAATAACATCCGCTATCTGGACTTAAAAGAGCATGAGCTGGATAGGAATGTGGAAGTTCTCCGCGCAAAAAATGAGGCTAAGACTTCTTTCCTTGCAAACATGAGTCACGAAATCCGTACGCCAATCAATGCGGTGCTTGGTCTGAATGAAATGATTCTGCGGGAAGGTACCGAGCCCAATGTGCTTACCTATGCCAATGAAATTCAAAGTGCGGGGCGGTCTCTGCTTTCGCTGATTAACGATATCCTTGATTTTTCAAAAATTGAAGCAAACAAGATGGTCATTATTCCTGTGGAGTACGCTCTGGATTCCATGATAAATGACCTTGCCAATATGATTCACCCCCGTGCGGAAGAGCGGGGATTAAAACTGCGCATTTCAATTGACGAAAAAACACCCAATGTCCTCTATGGTGATGATGTCCGCATCAAGCAGTGTATTCTGAATCTGCTGACCAATGCGGTAAAGTATACGAACGAAGGCTATATCGACCTGAATGTCAGTTATGAGGCTCTGAATGACCGTGAACTGAATCTGACGGTGCATGTAAAGGATACGGGTGCGGGCATTAAGCCTGAAAATCTGGCAAAACTCTTCAGTGCCTTTGAGCGTATCGAAGAAAAACGTTTCCGCACAACCGAAGGAACCGGACTTGGCATTACAATCGTTCAGCGTCTGCTGGGAAAAATGGACTCCTCCCTGCAGGTGGAAAGTGAATATGGTACCGGTTCTGACTTCTGGTTTGAGATTCGTCAGGGCATCGTAAAGAATGAGCCGATCGGAAAATTCTCTGAGCGCATTAAAGAGGCTGAATCTGCTTCCCATAAATCTACCTATCGCGAACTTTTCCACGCCCCGGATGCCCATATCCTTGTTGTAGACGACATGAAAATCAATCTGGATGTTATCAGCGGGCTTTTAAAGCGCACAAGGGTTCAGATTGATACCGCTCTGAACGGACATGACGCAATCCGCATGGTACAGGAACATCCCTACGATCTGATTTTCCTTGACCACCGCATGCCTGAGCTGGACGGCATTCAGACTCTTCACGCCATGCAGAAACTGAATGATTCAAAGAACTGGCTCACTCCCTGCATAGCCCTCACGGCAAATGCAATTTACGGGGCAAAGGAAATGTACCTCAAGGAAGGTTTTGCCGACTACATTTCCAAGCCGGTAGATTATAATAAGCTGGAAGAACTGATGATTAAGCACCTGCCTAAAAATCTGGTGCAGAAAGTGTCAGCTTCCGGACAGATTGATTCTGATGAGCCGGTGGAAAGGGATCCCTTCCTGCAGGCCTACTACAAAGTGGACGGCATAAATGCGTCTGCCGCTCTGGACTTCTGCGGGGATGTGGAAGTGCTGAAAGGAGCCGTCCACGATTATTATGATTCCATCAGCATGCAGTCTGACCTGATAGAAAAATATGCCGAACAGGGTGACATCAAAAACTATATGATTCTGGTTCACGGACTCAAAAGTTCTTCCCGTCTGGTGGGTGCCGAAAAACTTTCCCGGGATGCCGCCTATCTGGAACAGTGTGCAAAGGACGAACGGCTGGATGAAATCAATAAACTTACCAGCGAACTTTTAAATCAGTTCCGCAGTTTGAAAAAGCCTTTTGCCCAGGTTCTTGGGGAAAAATATGTAGAAACGGAAGGTCAGTCCCCGGTAAAAGAAAATGATGCTTCCGCGGAAGAGGGGGCAGGGCAGTCAAAAGAAGGGCAGGCAGCAGAGCCTTCCCCGGAATCTGAATCTGCGGGGCAGGAAGAAAAAAAGGCTATGCCTGAAGAACAGCTCCGCGGCGCCCTGGATGCAATTGCCGAATTTATCCGTGCGGATGACTATGGTGCGGCAGAAAATATTCTTTTCATGATGGAAGAATACAAAATTCCTCTTGAATCTGATGAATCTTATGATAAAATAAAGAAAGCTATTCTTGCAAAAGATAAGGACACTGCCTTGTCCCTGCTTGCGGGAGAATAATACATTCGGAGTTAATACATAATTATGGAAAATCGAATATTGTTTATTGCAGAAAATGATCAGAACTTTTTGATTCGTGCAATGATGAAAACTATTTCTGATGCAGGCTATGAAGTTCGTTTTGTGCAGCCGGAAGTCTATCAAATTACCATGTTTGAGCACAAAAGTGATTTTCCCAGCATCTTCATTCTGTATCTGGAAGGTTCTGAAAACAGATACGACAGGCTTTTTTCATACATAAAGCAGCTTGTCTCAGAACAGGGAAAGAACCGTCACCTCTTCCTCATCGGAAACCCTGCAGAAATCAATACGGCAAATAAGGTCATTTCAAATGAATATGTAGACCATGCCTTTCAGCGTCCAGTAAATACGGAAGACCTGCTCCGCCATCTGAACAAACTTTCCATGGAATACCGTTATGATGAAAATGAAAATTCCGGCGGTCTGCAGTCTCTTTCTGTTGATTCCAGCAAGCACAATGTTCTTCTGGTAGATGATGACATTACTCAGCTCCACGCCATGCAGCGCTGGTTCTCAAAACGCTTTAACACTTTTATTGCCAGTTCAGGCATGGATACGGTTGCCTTCCTCAAGCATAATCATGTGGATTTGATTCTTCTGGATTATGAGATGCCGGGACTTTCCGGTCTTGATGTTCTGCAGATGCTCCGTTCTGAACCTGAAACTGCCCATGTTCCGGTAATCTTCCTGACGGGTAGTGATGACAAAAAGACTGTTATGGCAGTTCTTGCCGCCAAGCCTGACGGATATCTTTTAAAGGCAATGCCGCCTGCAGTTCTGGTTCAGAATGTGGAGGATTTTTTCGTCAAGCAGAAAAAAATGGCCCAGATGAGG
>DFDV01000206.1:4294-7573 GCA_002369025.1 Treponema sp. UBA3819
GAGCTGGAAGAACTGTAATTTCTGGAGTCGGCATGTTTAATCTTGTAGAACAAATTGAAAACCGCTATATTACCCAGCTTGAAAATGATGCTGAGCGCGAGATGTATAATCTTATTCCGCAAAATCTGCGTCAGGGGCTTATGATTCGCAAATTGAACTGCAAGCCCTATGGCAGAAGAAAAACCATGATTCGCTGGGGCTCGCCCGATGACAAGTCTCTGGGTTTTGTCTGCATGGGAAACATGACTTCAGAAACGCTTGAACTGACTGTGCTTCCAACGCCTGCCCCGGATGAAGCAGATGCGGCCTGGTATAAGGAAGATGAGCTGCGCCAGCTTATTACAAATTCTGAGATTCTGAAAAAACTGGTTGTCTACAAAAAACATGACGGCTCCCGTATCCGCATGCGCTTTAAGCATCTGACCTGGGATGAGGCGGAAGAAATCATTCAGCCGCTGGTTCTCTGGACCCGGAAGCATCAGAATGAGGTACGCGCCGCAAGTGCTAAGCCCAAAGGAAATACGGTTGGCGTAAATGAATTTGAAATGCTTGCCCTTGTCATGCGAAAATATGAAGGCGGCGCCAGTGCAGAAAAAATTGCGGAAGGCTATGCAAATCTTTTTGGCTTTAACCTGACTGACGAAATAATTGACGGCGTAAAAGTTGCCCTCTATCAGCATTCTTCTGACTCCGACCAGTTTATTGGCGGAAAGGATATGTTCAAAAAGAATGCAGACGGCAGCTGGTCCCTGCGCTAGATTTTTTCATCAGATTCCTCTCTCTTGTTACAGTTTTTCTTTTCTCTTGACTTTTATTTCTTTTTCCTAGACTATAGTCTGAGTAGAAAAAAAATACGATTATGGAAACAAAACAGTTATCACGTTCATATTTGGAAACGCTGTCTTCAGCAGATTTGCTTGCTCTGGCAGATGATTATGGCATTGATGTGCCGGACGATTTGAATCGTCGTTTTTTAATCGGTGAACTGATGGAAGCCGTTGCCGAGTCAGAAAATAATCTGACGGAAGATATTGGTATTGTAGATGATGCTGACATGCATTTTTCTGCTCAGCTTCCTGATTCATATAATGAGACACAAATTCAGGTCTTGCTTCGCAGTCCCGTCTGGGCTTTTGTTTACTGGGATATCAGGGAAGCGACCCGCATGCAGCTGGAAGAAGATTTTGCATCCCTTGCACTGAGGGTTGAGTTTTTTGCAGATGAAGAGGCTGTCCAGCCAAACGAATCTTTTGACATTCAGGTTTCCCTTGCGGACAGGGCCCAGTATGTACTCCTGCGTCCGGGAAGAAAATTTGTCCGCATAGAACTTATGTCCGTAGTGGACGGAAAGACAGCTGACAGTCTTGCAAAATCCCGCAAGGTTGCTCTGCCGGAAGGTTCTGAATATCTTACGACTTTACCTGGAAGAGACATAGAAGCTTCACCCCTGCAGGAACTTTCTTCACTGCAGGAATTACTGCGCTTCCAGTATGAAAATCATCGTCAGGCATTTTTTGAGGAGTAGGGGATATGGCTCGTAAAAATCTGGTTCTTGTTCTTGTAGGCCATCAGGGCTATATCCGCCATGTAGAAGACGGTGCAGACCATGAAATAGAAAACGAAATCTTTTTCAGTTCAATTTCTTCTACCTATCTGCCCCTGCTTGATATGATTCATCGTCTGGAAGCAGACAAGATTTCCTTTAAGATTTCTCTGGTTCTGTCTCCTGTGCTTTGCGCCCTTTTTGACGACCCCATGGTGCAGGAACAGTACATTGAGTGGCTGGATGCCCGTATTGCTCTGGGCGAAAAAGAAGTGGAGCGCTGCAAAAATGATGAAGCTCTGCTGAAGAATGCCCGATCCGCCCTTGAAGGCTTTAAGCAGAATAAAATTGACTTTTGCGAAAACTATAATCAGAACCTGCTCAAGCAGTTTGCCCTCTGTGCCCAGAACGGTCATGTAGAACTGCTTGCTACGGCCGCCACATACGCATTTCTTCCTCATTATGCTGACATGCCTGAGGTTCTGAATGCCCAGGTGGAAGCGGGCCTCTACTCACACCGCAAGTATTTCGGCACAACCCCCGAAGGCTTTTGGCTTCCCTATCTTGGCTATGCAGACGGTGTGGAAAAAGTCCTGCGCTCTTACGGCATAAATTACACCATTCTGGATACCCGATCCCTGCTTTTCTGTGCAGATACGCCAAAGACCGGTATTTTTGCCCCTGTTCGCTGCCACAATTCACTGGTTCTTTTTGCCCGTGACCCGGATTCTCCTGCTGACATTGTTGCCCAGGGGACTGGCTTTATGCATAATCCCATCTATAAAAATCAGAACAGGGATATAGGCTTTGAACTTTCCGGCGATGATCTGGGAGAGTTCCACAAGGACGGTTCTGCACGAGTTTCAAGCGGTTACCGCTACTGGTCAAAAACTGATGCTGTCTACGATGAAAAATCCGCTCTGGCTCAGGCCGCTGAAGATGCAAAAAAATTCCTCGCTTCTAAAAAAGATAAACTTGAAAAGGCTTCTGCCCTGCTGGAAGGAAAGGATGCCTGTCTGGTCTGTGCGCTTTCTGCTGCAACTCTGGGGCAGGATTGGGCTGAGGGTCTCTGCTTTTTGGAGCAGGTGCTCAGGGGCGGGGACGGATTTACCTTTGCCGGCTGCGGTGATTTGATTCAGGAACAGTTTTCCCTGCCAAAAATCATTCCGTATCCTTCTGCGGGAGTTGGTACAGGCTACGGTGAAGATCTGCTGGATTCTTCCAATGACTGGATGCTCAGACATACCCGCAAGATGTGTGCCCGCATGGTAGATCTTGCCGACCGCTTTCAGGATGATTCTGGCTTAAAGGTGCGCCTCTTAAATCTGGGGGCAAAGGAACTGATGCTTGCTCAGTCTGCTGAGTGGGCCATGATGCTCCATGAAGGCCGTCTGCCGGAATATGTTTCCGAACGCTTTAAGAAAAGTATTGCTTCGTTTATCGTTGTTTTTGATTCGCTTGGATCCAACACGGTAAGTACGGAATGGCTTACAAAACTGGAAAGGGAACATCCTCTTTTCCCCTGGATGAACTACCGCATTTTCTCCAAGAAGAAGTAGGCTGATTTTTTAGTCCAGAGACTGAATCTCTACAATCCTTTTGTAGAGATTTTCAGTGCGTTCTATTGCTTTTAATCCCTCTATGGCCGGGTCAAAACGGCTGTCCAGTGCAAGAACTTCATTCCAGGTTTCCCGCGCGCTATTGTAATCTCCCAGTGAGTACTGATTTAATCCCTT
>DFDV01000139.1 GCA_002369025.1 Treponema sp. UBA3819
CAAAGGAGCAATGGTCGTACCAAGCAAAAGGACAACCGCCATGATAGGCAGAACCGAGGAAACAGTTTCTTTTAGTTTAAGCAGTATATTCATAACCTGCAGTCCTTACGCTTAGTAGCCCTTTAGTTTGAGGATGCGGAGTACACTTTCGTCTATGCGCTCCATGGGAATTTCGCCTGTGCTGACGGCGGAAAGCATTGCATTGTAAGCGGCAGGAAAATCCCGTGGCAGAAGCAGAATATCATTTCCCGCCAAAAAGGCAAGCAGGGCCGCTTTTTCAGAGCCATAATTTTTTTCAATTGCACCCATAGAAAGGGAATCCGTCAGAATGACACCCTCATAGCCCAGTTCCTTGCGCAGCCTATCCGTAACAATTTCTTTTGAAAGTGACGCGGGAAGTCCGTCTGATGTGACTTTTGCCATCGTAACATGGGCAATCATAACACTGTCTGCCTTGCTGAGGTTTTCTTTATATGGAATAAGTTCGCATGCAAGCAGTTCTTCCCATGTTTTATCAACGGCAACATAATCGTCATGAGTGTCGCCTTTTGTGTCTCCGTGGCCGGGAAAATGTTTGATGCAGCCCATGATTCCCGCCGAATGAAGTCCGTCCAGAAAGGCAGACGCCATATCAGAAACCATTGCCGGGTCTGAACCAAAAGCCCGGTCACCAATAACAATATTTTCCGGGTTGGTGTTTACATCTACAACGGGTGCAAAATCCAGGTTAAAAGAATATTCAGAAAGATAGGAGCCGATATATTGTCCCGCTTCCCTGGCCTTTTCTCTGTCTCCGCTTGCACCAATTTCTCCCATTGGCCCCACATTCGTCAGCTTAAATGATTCAGTCCTTGCAAGACGGGCTATTCTGCCGCCTTCTTCATCAACAGTAAGAAGGGGCCTGACTGCACTGTTTTCCTTTATTCCTCTGTTCAGTTTTTTAAGCTGATTTTTACTCTTTATGTTTTTCTTAAAAATACAGACTCCCCCTACCGGATACTGCCAGAGGGCTTCCTTCATGTGTGACTTCAGTTTTGTATAGCTGGATTTAGAAAAAGAGCCTTTTTTTTCTCCGTCGCTTTTAAGATCCAGCTGTTCGGGACGAATCACAAAAAGCTGGGCGACTTTTTCTTCTGTGGTCATTGCAGAAAGAATTTCTTCTGCCGTCATCGCTGTATATTTTTCTTCCAGTTCCTGAGTGATTTTTTGAGTGCTGGCACATCCTGCCATGAGAACAGAAAGGCATACTGCCGCAAAGACTTTGATTTTCTTCCCTGCTACCACTGAATCCTCCATACCCGCTTTCAATTATAGCAGTTTTATGATGACTTTACAATTATAATGCCCCTGCCTATAATAAAGTCATGGAAGTCATTCAGAGTTTTACAATCGACCATACACATTTAAAGCCGGGGATTTATGTATCCAGAGTAGATAAAGGCTTTACGACATTTGATCTTCGCATTACAGAACCTAACAAGGAACCCGCAATTGCGCCCTCTGCCATACACAGCATTGAACACCTGATGGCAACCTGGTTCCGCAACTCAGCAGTAAAAAATGACGTCGTTTATGTAGGTCCCATGGGCTGTCTTACCGGCATGTACATCATCATGACGGGAAATTACACCGTAGAAAACATGCGCTCCTTAACGATTGAATGTCTGGAATGGATTTTGACCCAGAATGAAGTCCCTGCAACCACGCCCCAGACCTGCGGAAATTATCTGCTCCACGATCTGCCCATGTGCAAGTGGGAATGTGCCCGCTACTGTGACCGCCTGAAAAATGATTTTCACAGCGAATACACCAAGCTGCAGGTTACGCTTGAAAGCGGCATGTCCTTTGCCGATGCATAAGATTATTTTGCAAATGCCCGTCGCCGCACCAGAAAGTAGACCGTAAGCATGGCAAGAGCCGTAAGAGTCCAGCTTGCCGGATAGACGCTAATCAGCACTTCAAAAGACTGCCAGCGGCTAAAGACCGTAAAGACCCAGAGCAGGCGGAATACACAGGTTCCAAAAATTGTGATGACCGCCGGAAGCATGGACCGCCCCATTCCCCGCAAGGCACCCGCACTCACTTCGTAGCCGCACATAATAAAATCAAAAGGAAGAGCGTGAAGCATGCGTATCAGACCATACTGAATTACTTCCTCATTTGTTGAATAGAGAGAAAGCAGGGGCAGACGGAATAAGATGAAGAGCCCCACCATAGTCATATTTGAAGCGATGCCGCAGATGAGACTGATTTTAAAAACCCGGCGGCAACGGTCAAACTGGTGGGCTCCATAATTCTGACTGGTAAAGGTGACACAGGCCTGGGTAAAGGCGCTGACGGTAAAAAATGCAAAGGCTTCAAAATTATTTGCCGCTGCACTTCCCGCAACACAACTGGAGCCAAAAGAATTGATTGCACTCTGAATACAGACATTGGAAAATGAAAAGACCATGCCCTGTAAGCCCGCAGGAGCTCCAATTCTCACCACCCGAATAACGTATTCTCGCTTTAAGGAAAGCATGCGCCAGTTCAATTTGAAAGGCTGGTTCTCATGCAGCAGGAATGAAACAATCAGCCCGGAACTGACCCCATTTGAAACCACTGTCGCTATGGCAACTCCCGCAACTCCCATATGAAAGACAATCACCAGAAGCAGATTTAACAGGAGGTTTATCACTCCCGCCAGAAAGAGACAGTAGAGCGGCCTTTTGCTGTCACCTTTGGAACGGAGTATTGCTGAACCAAAATTGTAGAGCATGATAAAGGGCATGCCCAGAAAGTAGAGACGAAGATAGAGGACGGACATTTCTATCACATCGTCAGGCGTATTCATCATTGTAAGGATGGGCCGCGCCGCAAACTGACCTGCCAGAACCAGAAAGAGACCGCTTAAAAGGGCAATGGAAATAACAGTATGAACCGCTTCCTGTATTCTGCGGGATTTACTCTGACCGATAAACTGGGCGATAACGACATTGGCACCCACGCTCAGACCCACAAAGAGATTAATAAGAAGATTAATTGTAGAACTGGTAGAACCGACTGCTGCCAGAGCCTGACTGCTGGCAAAGCGTCCGACCACGGCAACGTCAGTAGAATTGAAGAGCTGCTGCAAAATACTGCTGGCGGCCAGAGGTAAGGCAAAAAGACAGATTTTATCCAGCAGAGAGCCGGACAGCATATCGATTTGATTTTTTGACTGCATGCTCTCTCAGATTCAGAAATATTAGAAGAAAATCAATCCAAGTACACCAAGAGGAATCAGCCAGGCGGCAAACCATTCCAGGTGTCCACGACGGATAATACCCATAAGCCAGGAAAGTGCCAGATAACCGGAAACAAAAGCCGCGAGACAACCTGCCGCTACAGGAAGAATTCCTATGCTGCCGGCTACAGCGTCCAGATCTTTAACTTCCAGAATGAATGCACCAAGAATGGCGGGAATTGAAACTATAAAGGAATAGTCTCCGGCTGTGCGGCGGTCTACTCCGCTGAACAGTGCGCCTGCAATCGTAGAACCACTGCGGCTGATTCCCGGCAATGTTCCAACCCCCTGGGCAAAACCGATGATAAGCGCCTGCCACCAACTGATACCTGTCAGATGACGGTCGCCGGAGACACCGTTCATTGCGGCACGGTGCAGGCAGCGGATTTTGTCCACTATGGAGGAAGCGACAAGCAGCCCCGCAGTTACCAGAAAACCGATGCAGATATGAGTGAGGGAAATATCCTTAATCAGTTTGCTGGTAAGCATACCGATTGCACCCGTCACCATCGTCGACATAATAATCATAATGATGGTGTAGCGTCCTGCCTGCTCATTGGGTGCAAGAGTCGCAATCTTTGCATCGGTAATGGGTTCCGAGTTCATCGGCTCACCTTTCTGCCCGATTGCACGGAAAAGAATCATAAAAAGTCTGCCGATTACCTTTCTGAAGTAAATGACAACCGCCAGAAGCGTTGCCAGATGCAACATGACGTCAAACAAAAGAGGAATGTCATCCAGTCCGAACAGGTGCTGAACTACCGCAAGATGTCCGCTGGAAGATATCGGTAAAAATTCCGCCACACCCTGAACCAATCCTAAAACAACGCTCTGTAAAATAGTCATACTTTTTTCCACCTTCTTCTCTATAATAGCAGTTGGAGCGAATATAGTCAAACCGTTTAGGCCAAGGCAAACGCATTATAATCCATTCAC
>DFDV01000157.1 GCA_002369025.1 Treponema sp. UBA3819
GTACTCGCAAAGGTAAGAAGAAGACAGTTGCTAACAAGAAGAAGGCTGTCTGATAGGCGGGGGATGTAAGGTAAATGGCAAACAATACAAAGAAACGAAAGGAAAAGAAGAGCGTCTACGAAGGAAATGTTTACATCCAGGCGACGTTCAACAATACTATCGTAACAATTACAGACTTGAAGGGAAATGCTCTTTCCTGGGCTTCTTCAGGTGGACTGGGCTTCCGCGGAGCAAAGAAATCTACTCCTTTTGCCGCTCAGACTGTTGCAGAAACAGCAGTTCAGAAGGCAGTAAGCTATGGTCTGCGTGAAGTACACGTATTCGTAAAGGGACCTGGTGTAGGCCGCGAAAATGCAGTCCGCGCACTGGGAACTTTGGGACTCAAAGTAAAGTCAATTTCTGACGTTACACCGATTCCCCACAACGGATGCCGTCCTCGCAAGACACGCCGTATGTAAGAGACGAACATCTGGCAGCGTAATGCTGTCACTTGTTCAAGTGGCCGGAAAGTCTGGCACAATCCGCCTAAACCACAACGGATTGTTGGAACTCTGGCAGAATTATCTGCCTGCATAGTATTACAAAAATGGCTCGTGGTTGAGCTCTATTTTATACAAAGGAGTTCAGATGGCTCGCAAAAATCTGCTTAAAGGTTTCAAAAAGCCAAAAGGCATTACATTTGAACATCTGGAAACAAATCCGGATTACGGTAAGTTTACAGCATATCCTTTTGAACATGGATTTGGTACGACAATCGGAAATACTCTCCGCCGCGTACTGCTTTCATCAATTCAGGGTTTTGCTGTTTCATCAGTTCGGATTACTTCATATGATGCTGATGGTGTACCTCATGTAATTTCCAGTGAGTTTGAAACAATTCCAAATGTATCAGAAGATACTTTGGAAATCTTGAACAGCTTGAAACAGATTCGCGTGCGTCTTCCTGGCGATACAGAGCAAGATACTCTTCTTTATGAATTCAAAGGTCCTGGCACAGTAAAGAGCGATGACTTTGAAAAAGAAGGACAGCTTGAAGTGTTTACGAAAGGTGTTCCCGTTTTCACTATGATGGACGGTGCTCATCTTGAGATTGAAGTTCAGGTTGACTTGGGAAGAGGTTATGTTCCGGCAGAAGTGAATGAACATTATATCGAAGTTGTTGGTACAATTCCGATGGATGCTATTTTCTCTCCTGTTCGCAAGGTAAAGTTCGCTATTGAACCTTGTCGTGTTGGTCAGCGCAATGACTACGACAAGCTTATTCTTGAGATTTGGACCGATGGTACTATCGCTCCCGAGGATGCATTGGCAGAAGCAGCAAAGATTGCAAAAGATCATTTCTCAATCTTTGTAAACTTTAACGACAATGATGTTTTTGGTGGTGATGATATTGATGAAGGTGACGAGAGAATCCGTCAGTTGCTTAACACCCCTGTTGAGGAACTGGAGCTTTCAGTTCGTTCATCAAACTGCCTGAAGAACGCAAACATTCGCACAATCGGCGAATTAACCAAAAAGACAGAAGATGACATTGCCAAGACACGTAACTTTGGTAAGAAGAGTCTGACTGAGATTAAAGAAAAGCTCCAGGAATGGAACTTGACGCTCGGTATGACTGACTACAGTCATTTGAAAAACGCTGTCAATTTAACTAAGCCAAAGCAGAAGGAAGAATCAGATGAATCATAGAAATGGTTTTAATCCGCTTTCTCGTACAACAGCACATCGCCGTGCTATGTCACGAAATATGGTAACTTCTCTTTTCAGATTTGAACGCATTACAACTACCAGTGCAAAAGCAAAGGAAGTTCGTCGTGCTGCTGAAAAGCTGATTACACGCAGTAAGGTAGATTCAGTTCACAATCGCCGTATTGCAGCTAAATATATTCAGGATGAAAAGATTCTGAACAAGCTCTTTACTGAACTGGGTCCCAGAATGAAGGAACGCAATGGTGGTTACACCCGTATCCTTAAAATCGGTTTCCGTCAGGGTGACGCTGCAGACATGGTTATCCTTGAGCTGGTAGACTACAAGCTGCCCGCTGAAGAAGATAAGGATGCTGCAAAGGCAAAGAAAGCTGAGCCCAAGGCAAAGGCAGAAAAACCTGCAAAGAAGCCGGCTGAAAAGAAAGAAGGAGCAGCAAAGAAAGCTCCTGCTAAGTCTGCGGCAAAACCGAAGGCTGAAAAGAAAGCAAAGGCGGAGGACTAAGAGATGTCTAAAGGTCATCGCGGAGCTGGTATCCGCTCAGAAGCACATCACGGTCGTGGAACATGTCCGCGCTGTGGAAAAACCAACGTCAAGACTTTGTATGAAAAGGAAATTGACGGAAAGCAGGTTAAGATTTGTAAGGTTTGCAATGCTACACTGAAAAACGTTGCACAGAAAGAAGCGAGAGCGGCTAAGGCTGCTGCACCCGCTGCTGAAGCAGCACCTGCTGAAACAACTGAAGAAGCTCAGGCATAATTGCCGGGTAACTTCCCAAGCCGTTCTTCATTTTGCAAGGACGGCTTTATTATTTTAGTATAAACATTTTGGAGGTTTATAAAATGAAAAAGATTCTTCTTTTGGCTGCAGCAACTCTTGCTGGTCTGGCACTTGCAGGCTGCTCAAAATCAGCTGGCAATTCGATTAAAATTGGTTCAATTGGTCCGCTCGCTGGCCCGGTTGCCGTTTATGGTGTTGAATGCAAAAATGGTATTGATCTGGCAGTTGCAGAAATCAACGCTGCTGGCGGTGTAAACGGTCAGCTTCTGGAAATTATTGCTGAAGATGACGAAGGAAATCCTGAAAAATCAGTCAGCGCATACAAAAAGCTGGTAACAAAAGACGGTGTAAAGTTCATCATCGGTTCTCTGACATCTGGCTGTACTCAGGCAATTACTCAGAGTGCACAGGCTCAGAAAGTTGTTCAGATTGCTCCTGCAGCAACCGCTCCTGCTATTACTGATGCTGGTAACTATATCTTCCGTGCCTGCTTTATTGACCCCTTCCAGGGAACAGTTGGCGGAAAATTCTCTGCTGAAAATCTGAATGCAAAGACTGCAGCAATCCTCTATGATATTGGAAATGATTACTCTGTTGGTCTGAAAGAGAACTTTGTTAAGGAATTTGAACGCCTTGGCGGAAAAGTTCTTGCAACTGAATCTTACAACACTGGCGACAAAGATTTTAACGCTCAGATTACTAAGATTAAGAATGTTACACCGGATGTAATCTACCTGCCTGACTACTATGGCACAGTTGCTCTGATTGCAAAGCAGCTTCGTGCTCAGGGTATTTCAACACCGATTGTTGGTGCTGACGGCTGGGACGGTCTGACGGAAAATGCAGGAGAAGAGGTTCTGAACGGCTTCTACTCAAATCACTATGCAATTGACTCTGACTCTGAAGCAGTAAAGAAGTTTGTTGCAGCATTTAAGGAAAAGTACAACAAGCTTCCGAACTCTTTTGCAGCACTGGGATATGACAGTGTATACATGCTGAAAGATGCTCTGGTAAAGGCTGGAAAAACTGACAGCGCTGCTGTTCGCGATGCACTGGAAGCAACCAACGGTGACTATGTAACCGGTCACCTGACATTTGATGAAAAGCGCAATCCGATTAAATCAGCAGTTATGCTGCAGATGGTTCTGGGTTCAGACGGAAAACTTTCAACAAAGTACAATTCAACTGTTAATCCGTAAGCTAATATTGATTTAGCAAAAAGACTGCCCTGGAAGTTTTAATCGAACTTCAAAGAGGGCAGCCTTTTTTTTATGAATGAGGGCATCATTATAGTAGAAATTCAAATAATTTTTTAGGAAAGGAATTTTCTGGAAGCTTTAGACAAGGCAGGAAATCAGGTCAGCAGATATTCTTTTTAGTCATTCTTTACATTTCTTCTTTATTATAACATAATGGTGTATTGTTATGGAGGAAACGTGACAAACGCTTCGATTTTTGTTCAGCAGTTGATAAACGGACTGTCATTGGGAAGCATCTATGCACTGATTGCATTGGGTTACACGATGGTCTATGGTATTGTCAAACTGATTAACTTTGCCCACGGTGATGTAATGATGGTGGGTGCATATGCCGGCTACTTTGTCTTGTGTGCGGTTGGTACGACTCCGCTGGGAATGACGCTTGCTTTTCTGGCGGCAATGGTCATGTGCGGTCTTTTGAGCCTGGTTATTGAAAGACTTGCCTATCGTCCCCTGCGCAATGCCCCGCGTCTGAATTCTCTGATTACGGCCATTGCGGTAGAACTGATTTTACAGAACGTGATGCGCGTACTTCCTTTTGTCGGACCGGATCCGCGTCAGTTTCCTACTATGGCGACTAAAACCTTTTCTCTGGGAATCGTTTCTTTTTCAAACATCCAGATGATTGTTATTGTGCTGAGTGCAGTGCTCATGGTGGTGCTGAACTACATCGTAAATTACACCAGAACGGGAAAAGCCATGCGAGCAGTAAGTTATGACCTGGGTGCGGCAAGCCTGATGGGAATCAGTGTAAACAGAATAATTGCCATTACCTTTGTGATTGGTTCTGTGCTGGCTGGTGCGGGCGGTGTTCTCTATGCAACGGCTTATCCGCAGATAGACCCTGTTATGGGTTACATTCCCGGCTTAAAGGCCTTCGTTGCGGCGGTTCTGGGTGGCATCGGTTCCATTCCGGGCGCAATGCTTGGCGGTATCATTCTGGGCATTGCAGAAACGATGACCAAGGCATACATTTCTTCACAGTATGCGGATGCCATTTCCTATATGATTTTGATTGTGATTCTGCTGGTAAAACCAACGGGCATTCTGGGTAAAAAGACCCATGTGAAGGTGTAATGGGGGGCAGCATGAAGAATAAATTTTACAGAAATACTTTTATTTTGAGCGTGATTGCATTTCTTGCGGTTTTTCTTCCGACCCTGCTGATTAAGACAGGTGCAATCAATGCCTATACAGCCCAGATTATTACTCTTGGCGGCATAAATGCAATTATGGCTTTGAGCGTAAACATCGTCTGCGGTATTACCGGTCAGCTTTCTTTGGGACAAGCCGGCTTTGAAGCAATCGGTGCATACGCTGTTATCCTGCTCACACAGAATCTGGGAATACCGCTTCCTGTCAGCATGATTCTTGCGGCTCTGATTGCGGCTTTTTTTGGATTTTTGATTGGCTTTCCTACACTCAAGCTGGAAGGCGATTACCTTGCAATTGTAACGCTTGCCTTTGGCGAAATTATCCGCGTAGTGCTGGTAAACGTAAAAGAAATTACCGGCGGTCCTAACGGAAAGCAGTTCCCTACGATTCTTTCTACCGACCTTGTATGGGGACCGGCTCTTTCCTATCTGGTGATTGTGGGTGCCCTGGTAGCAATTATTATCCTGCTGCAGAATTTTATCCGCTCCACCTATGGACGGGCCATTCTTGCAGTTCGCGAAGATGAGATTGCGGCAAACTCAAACGGTATCGGAGTCTTCCGCTACAAGATGACAGGCTTTGTAATTGCCTCTTTTGTGGGTGGCATCGGTGGAGCCCTGTACGCTCCCTTTATCGGCTTTATCAAACCAGATTTGGCATCTTTTAACAACTCAATCAATGATTTGATTTTTGTCGTGCTTGGCGGTATGGGAAGCGTAACAGGTTCCGTGCTGGCAGCCTTTGTTCTGACCTATCTGCAGGAATTCCTGCGTTTCTTACAGAATTACCGCCTGCTTTTCTACCCGGTCATTCTGATTCTGGTCATGCTCTTCCGTCCACAGGGACTTTTGGGCATGAAGGAAGTAAGCTTTATCCGCCTTGTGGAAAAAGCCGGTCAGCTTAAGTCATTTTTGAAGGAAAGGGGAAAGAAAGCAAGTGCAGAAAAAGTAGATCCGGAGGCCAAAGTATGAACGGCGAGAAAAAACTGATTTTACAGGCTTCTGATGTGTCCATCGTCTTTGGCGGTTTGCGCGCCGTAAGTGACTTTAACATGGATTTGCACCAGGGCGAACTGGTTGGCCTGATTGGCCCAAATGGCGCGGGAAAGACAACTGTCTTTAACATGCTGAGTGGCGTCTATACTCCTACCGCCGGAGAAATTACTTTCTGGGACAGGCATGGCAAGGTACAGGTTGTAAACAAAAAATCTCCTGCCCAGCTGAATAAAATCGGTATTGCCCGCACTTTCCAGAATATCCGGCTTTTTGGCAATCTGACGGTGGCGGACAATGTGCGCATAGCCATGCACAACCAGAGAAAGGTGAGTCCCTTTGATGTTCTTTTCAGAACGCCCCGCTTTTTCCGGGATGAACTGATGATGACCCTGCGTGTTCAGACTCTGCTTTCCCTCTTTAATATGAAGAAAAAAGAAAACGAGCTTGCGAAAAATCTTCCGTATGGAGAGCAGCGCAAACTGGAAATTGCCCGTGCCCTTGCGGCAAAGCCTACGCTTCTTCTGCTGGATGAACCTGCGGCGGGTATGAATCCTCAGGAAACAAAAGAACTGATGGAATCAATTGCGGCAATCAGAAAGGAATTTAAGGTGACTATCCTTTTGATTGAACATGACATGAAGCTGGTTATGGGAATTTGTGAGCGGCTTTTTGTACTGGATTACGGAAGGGTTATTGCCCAGGGAACGCCGCATGAAGTGGTTTCTAATCCTCAGGTTATCAAGGCGTATTTAGGGGAGGATGCAATCAATGCTTGAAGTAACAAATCTGACAGTATCCTATGGTGCAATCCGTGCGCTGAAAGGCATTTCTTTTGAAGTCGGTCAGGGTGAAATCATCAGTCTGATTGGCTCAAACGGCGCAGGAAAAACGACAACCCTACATTCCATTTCAAACCTGATAAAAAAGCAGGGGGGAAGCGTGTCTTTTAACGGAGAGGACATTACTTCTCTTGCGGCTGACCAGATTGTGCGCCGTGGACTGATTCACGTGCCGGAAGGAAGGCGTATTTTTGCAAACCTTACGGTAAAGGAAAATCTGGAAATGGGTGCTTTTATCCGCAAGGACAAGGCTGGAATCAAGACGGATATGGAACGCGTCTATGAACTCTTTCCCCGCCTGAAAGAAAGAATTAAGCAGGTGGCGGGAACTCTGAGTGGCGGTGAGCAGCAGATGCTTGCCA
>DFDV01000145.1 GCA_002369025.1 Treponema sp. UBA3819
TGCTTTGTGTTTTCGCTGATTTTGTCGTAGGCATCATGGTCTGTCAGAACCTGATAGTCTGCAATCAAAATCATTGTAGGAACGCCCATTTTTGAAAGGCGAACCCGGTTTTTAAGGGAGCCGAAATAATGTCCGATATGGAGTCTTCCTGTGGGGCGGTCTCCGGTAAGGACCCTGTATTTTTTTGGATTGACTGCAATGTCGGCTTCGATTTTTTCGCTTACGCGCATTGCTTCGGCGAGTATTTTATCTGTATTTGTTTCAAACTCTTCTGACATAAAAAAATCCTTGTAGTAAAGTCTACAAGGATTTTAGCAAATCTTACGAACTAATACAACAGATTGTTTTTTTTGGCGTACTCAATTCCGTCATCGTTCCATTTTTTTCCGCCGACTTTCTTAAAGTCTTCTATCCACTGATTCCAGTTATCCCTGGTAAGTTCTCGTCTTTCCGTGATGAATTCCAGAAGCCCCTGTTCAAAGAAACGCTTTAAGTCTGCATTTGGTGCCGGCATTGCGTCTGAGCCGATTGCAGGCGTATAGGGAAGTTTGTCCATCTGGTTCAATACATCCAGCGCAGACATTTTTTTGTGGGAATATTCCGTAATGTAAGTGGGATAGCGGGAATATAGTTCAATAGGACCGTTGTAAAAGACGTAGGCACTGAGCTGAAAAAGCGGCTGAACGGTAGCTTTTGAAAATCCTTTTTTTGGATCAGGCAGACCGTCAACTACGGGAACTCCGTGCTCATTCTTTACATAATTTACGCCTTCTACACCCCAGCCGAGAAGATAGTAACCTTCCTCGCTGCTCATCCATTCAAACAGACGGGCAATGGCTTCTTTTTTTCCGGCCTTTATGGCATTTTTGCTAATTGAGGTGATACGGTAGCCCTGTATGAAACAGCCTGTTGAGCAGTCACCGTGAGGTCCTGTAGGCGGATTAATGACAATCCACTCTCCGTTGGGGAAGTTTTTATCAAAGGGTTTGTAGTTTCCTTCTGCGGCAAGGGCGGCATTCTGTTCTCTCATGATGCCGAATCTTCCCTGTTTCCAGGCAGCCCGGAAATCGTCCTTTTTGTAGGCCATCCAGTTGGGGTCTATGACTTTTTCCTTTGCCATCTGTTTTACATAAGAAAGGGCTTCAAAATATTCAGGGCGGAGAACATTGAGACCGGGATGCTCTTTCTGCATGCTCCAGGTTCCTGCAACTCCAAAGGCTCCCATAATCGGCTCAAAACGGCGGCCAAGACCTTCCTGATGTGTGTACAGTTCGATAAAGGCTCCATAGCCCCAGGTATCATCTATTCCGTTTCTGTCGGGATCGTCGTAGGTAAAGGCTCTCATGACTTTCATAAAGTCTTCTGTAGTAACCGGTACGTGAAGCTTCAGTTTGTCCAGCCAGTCTTTTCTGATGACGACACCTTCATTGCGGGGAATTGAACCAGGGGTGGCAAAGCCGTAGGAGTGTCCGTTTACTGTCGTGTACTGTATGCTGTTTTTGTCGAACATGAGTTTTGTGCGGGTTGGCATCATAGCATACATGTCATCTACTTCTGCCAGCATGCCGTTTTTAATCATGTTGAGCCAGGGTTCACGGTTTACGGTAAAAATATCCGGCAGTTGTTTTGCCGCGGCTGCTGCATTCAATTTGGCGTCTCTGTCATGCGTACTTGAAGGCAGCATGGTGAGTTTAAGTTCTATGCCAAGTTTTTTGCGTATGATGTCATAAGCAATCCAGTTGCGGGGCGGTTCTCCTGCCTCACTGACGGTTCCACCATACCACATGGACAGTTCTATAAGTCCGTCTTTGTTTTTAACAGGTTCCTTCAGATCTTGCTTTGTTTTTTTTGCACCTGTAAGACAGATTGCCATGACCGCAATTCCCAGACAGGCAATGCTCGTTGTTAATGATTTTTTCATACATACCTCAGATATATGTTTATACAATTTTCATTATATCATAAGAAATCTTTTTCTGTAAATTGCCTGTATTTGGATTTTCATTTTTCAGCGTTATCGCTATACTCAATGCCATGTCACAGTATGCTTGTCTTGATGATTTACAGGTCTGGTTGGATGATTATTTGAACTTTGAGCGTAATCCAAAAAAAAATATTTTCTGGCTGGATACCATGCAGTATTTGTGCTCTCTTTTTGATGAGCCCCAGAAAAGTGCCCCTGCTTTTCATATTGCAGGTTCCAAGGGGAAAGGCTCTGTTTCTGCAATGATTGCATCGATTCTGGATGCGGCAGGCTATAAAAGCGGACTCTATACTTCTCCTCACATCCTTGATTTTGTAGAACGAATTGGTTCAGCACACGGTCCTTTTGCAGAAGATGTCTATAAAAAAGCGGCTGACGAGCTGCGAAAGAAAATCTCAGGACTTTCTGCTGACAGCCTTCCCGGAGGACGGGCAATTACCTGGTTTGAACTGGTGACTCTCTACGCTTTTCTCTGTTTCCGTGAAGCGAAAAGTGATTACATGGTTCTGGAAACTGGTCTGGGAGGACGACTGGACGCAACCAATGTGGTTCTGCCAAAGGTGACTTGTATTACGCCTATTGAACTTGAGCACAGGGAATTTTTAGGAAACACGATTGAAGAAATTGCGGGTGAAAAGGCAGGCATCATAAAGGAAGGAGTACCGCTTGTAGTTTCCAGACAAAAGGCGGAAGCCAGGTCTGTCTTTGAAACTGTCGCAAAGAAAAAAAATGCAGAAATTTGTTTTATAGACGAAGTGACACAGATACAGAGCTGCTTTTCCTTTGAAAATGACAGTAAAAAATCTGCCATTATGAAGACGGTGATTTCATCTACACTTTTCCGCCGTCCCATACATGCTGACTTACGTTTGTTAGGAGCATTTCAGGCGGAAAATGCAGCCCTGGCGGCGGTAGCGGTAAAAACTGCAATTCCTGATTTGGATGAGACTTTTATCGAAAAAGGACTGGAAAAAGCCCTTCTTCCGGGCAGATTTGAAGTAATTTCCCTGAAAAAAACGCAAAAATGTGAAAAAAATGAAAGCCAAAAACGACCGTTCGTTATACTTGATGGAGCCCATACGGTAAACAGCGTAACTTTTACACTGGAAACATTCAGGTCTCTTTTTGGAGAAAGTGATGCTCACCTGCTTTTTGCCTGTGCCGCCGACAAGGATATGAAAGACATTGCACCCCTGTTTTCAAAAGGTTTTTCCCGTATTACGCTAACTAAGCCGGGGGCTGTTAAAGAAAGCAATCTTACAGCCCTTACAGAGGCTTTTGATGAGGCGGGCTTAAAATATATCTGCCGGGAAGATTTTGTGGCAGCGATTCATGAAGCCCTGGATAATGCAGAAAAAGCCGGCATTCCGCTGCTGGTAACCGGCTCCTTCTATCTGCTTGCGGAAGTAAAAAAAATCCTGCAGGAATATCAGGCTTAAAATTTTACTGGTTTACGAATACGCGCGGAACTCTTTTTGTTATTGTACTGGTGATTTCGTAAGAAATAGTGCCGGTAGCATCAGCAAGTTCCTGAGCCGTCAGCACTGCCCCGCTCTCTTCTGGCCCGAAAAGTACGGCATCGCTCCACCGTTCCACCGGGTCATTACCTGTGTCAATCATGCACTGGTCCATACAGATTCGTCCGCGTACAGGATATGCCTTTCCCTTTACGGCAACCTGCAGATGAGGAGCAAGCCTTCTGAAAAGTCCGTCTGCGTATCCTATGGGAAGAACTCCCGTCATGGTGTCTTCTTTTGCCGTCCATGTGTGCCCGTATGAAACGGACATGCCTTTTTTAATCGGGCGGATTGAAAGCACTTTTGTCATCAGGGCCATTACGGGCTTCAAATCTACCGAAATCTTTTTTTCTTCATAATATGTGCGGGGCTTTCCGTCAGGATAGTAGCCGTAGACAATAATACCGGGACGAACCATGTCAAGGTGATATTCAGGTTTTTCCAGTGTGGCGGCAGAATTACAGCAGTGGCAGATTCCTGGATTGATTCCCGCGGCCTTTACATTTTCAATGGCTTCTGTAAAGCGTGCAAATTGTCTTGCCGTGTAAGCGTCGTCTTCCTCTGCCGGTGAATCGGAAACGGCAAAATGAGTGCACATGCCGCCGAGTTCAAGACAGCCTGTGGAAATAATATGGCGGGCAAGGTTTGCGGCATCTTCGGGATAACAGCCTATGCGTCCCATGCCTGTATCAATTGCAAGGTGTACGGGATAGTTTTTCCTTTCAGCCTTCTTTACTGCAGCGGCTACAAGGTCGGCGTAGTCTGCGTCAAATACAAAGGGTGTAATGTCATTTTCGACAAGATCATCCATTTCTTCCGGCTGACAGAGACTTAAAAGTAAAAGAGGAGCCTGGATTCCTGCTTCCCTCAGTTCAATTCCCTCGCTTATGGCTGCAATTGCAAGAAAGTCAGCACCGCATTCAAGGGCGATTTTTGCACATTCCACTGCCCCGTGCCCGTATGCATTTGCCTTTACCGCCACGCACATTTTAGTTTTTGGGGCAAGTCTATTTTTTATTTGAATGAGATTGTGTCTCAGATTATTCGTATAGATTTTCGCTATTGTCGCTCGCATGTTTCTGATTGTAGGACTTTGTGTGGAATTAGGCAATATTAACATTTATGCTTTTTTTGCCGACATTATTGAATAGAATGTATTTTTCCAATATACTATCTTAATTCAGAAATGTGGGGATTTATACAATGAAATTGTACAAAAGAGTTCTTGCGCTTACTACTGCAGCTGCATCGCTGCTTATTATATCTTGTGGAACAACCTCGTCCGTAACAGAGGCAAATGAAGTTACTGAAGTTCAGCAGGAAAGTGTTACAGAGACACCGGAAGTGTCTTCTCCTGAGACAGTGACTTCCTCCGATTATGATCTGTATAAAAATAAAATCGACGGACTTTCACTTAAACTGGTTTCTGCTCCCAAGCCCACGACAAAAGGCCGGGCATTTCCCTCTCCTTTCAGCGTAAAAGTGACTAAATCTGCGGACGGTACTCCGGCAGAAAATGTTGAGCTTACCGTACAGTATCCGGTTTCAAAAAAAGATGAAGTCGTTCAGTACGGAGAAGTCAAAATCAATTCCAACGCCAATGGTACGGCAAATTTTACTCCGCCCGTTCCAAAAATTGCCGTCAATGATACCGTTATGATTTTTCCGTCAGGAGACATGACAAATGAAGATATCGCTGCTGCGGCCAAACTTGCCGGTGTAAGTGCAGCCTATCAGGTACGCACCAATCTCCTGCAGTCCGGCGGCTGTATTGCCCTTGTTGATTATGCCCAGAACGGAACTCCGATTACCAATAATTCAGTTTCATCTTCAAATCTGCTCACGGAAATGATGAAAAAAGGCTTTGTCCGCGTGGGAAATATTGACTTCACTAAGGAAGTCATCTCTGGCAATAAAGATACAGTCTATGCCGCCGCAAAGCCCATGATTGGAACTTCTTCCGCATATTTGATTTTTGGAACGGTAAAATATGAACAGGTCATCACACAGATTGACGGCGGTTATACCTGCACTCTGCTTGCTGATGTTACCTGTCTGAACATGAAAGACGGTTCTGTACTCTACCACACAGTCAAGACAGCCACTGCAAGTGACGCAAAGGACTGGAATGTTCTGCCCAAAGCCCGTTCTGAACTGGCAAAACAGATTGCAGATGCCGTATATTACGGACTCTAACATAAGGAAAAGCATATGATTTACACAGACACAAGAGATAAAACAGTTAAGACCGACTTTAAGACAGCCGTCATGAGCGGTATGAATGAAAAAACAGGCGGTCTCTATATTCCTGTCGAATTCCCCAAACTTGACAAGGAATTCATCAACCGGACTACAGAGCCAAGTTTTAGGGATATAGCCTTTGAAATGGCAAAA
>DFDV01000043.1 GCA_002369025.1 Treponema sp. UBA3819
TTTGTTGGAACTCATTCGCCTGTGCCCTTTTTGTCTTACGTGTGAATGGATTATATTGCGTTTGCCCTGAACTGCTCTTCTTTACTTACTGCGGAAATCGTGATAACATTAAAGAACTATTATTTTTTTTGAAAAGAGGTTGTAAAAAATGAAACCTACATTACTCGTTTTGGCAGCAGGAATGGGAAGCCGATACGGCGGAGTTAAACAGATTGACGCTGTAGGCCAGCACGATGAATGCCTGCTTGATTTTTCAACTTTTGACGCAAAGAAGAGTGGCTTTGGAAAAGTCGTTTACATAATCAGAAAAGACATCGAAAAAGATTTCCGCGCACGTTTGTTTGACCGCGTGGCAAAAAACTTTGATGCAGACTATGTATTCCAGAGCATGGACGCACTTTTGACGGCAGAAGAACAGAAGAAAGCGGCAGAACGCACAAAGCCCTGGGGTACAATCCATGCAGTTCTGTGTGCAAAAGAAAAACTTCATGAACCTTTTGCAGTCATCAATGCAGATGACTATTACGGACGCAGTGCATTTGAAACACTGGGAAAATATCTGTCTTCAATAGATAACGACTGCACTGAACACGCCATGGTCGGCTACATTCTGGGAAATACCATGAGCCGTAACGGTTCTGTAAGCCGTGGTGTAGCCCAGACAAAAGACGGATACCTTGAATCTATCGTAGAAAACACAAAGATTTATTATACGGGCGAACATTTCAGCGGAAAGGACATCGTTTCTGACCTGAACGGAAAAATCATTCCCATGACGGGAAAAGAAACCGTCAGCATGAACTTCTTTGGTTTCAGCCCCAAGGCATTTGAACGCTTTGAAAAATACTGGGATAACTTTAAGGCAAACAAACTGACCGAGCCAAAAGCGGAAGCCCTGCTCCCCGAAGCAGCAAGTGACATCATCAAAAACGGCGAGGGAAAACTTAAAGTCTTTACCAGCGATGAAACTTGGTTCGGCATGACCTATCCCGAAGACAAGCAGCTTGTAAAAGATGAAATCGCAAAAAAGATTTCCAGCGGTTACTATCCCGAACGGCTCTGGGAAAAGTGATAGACCTTCAACCCATCCACTGCCCCAAAGTCTGGGGCTATGAAGACTGGCTTGCATCAACTCATCCCGACGGCTGTCAGAAAGATTTTATGGCGGCTGCGGGTGATTATCCCCTCATAGTAAAAATCATTCAGGCAGACAGCGCACTTTCCCTGCAGGTTCATCCTGATGATGAAAAAGCACGGCTGCTTGAGGGAGAAAATGAAAGGGGCAAAACCGAATGCTGGTATGTACTTGAGGCAAGTTCCGATGCATCCATCATTTACGGACTAAAAAATTCATATACAGAAGAAGAACTCCGTCTGGCAATCCAGAATAAATCCCTTGAAGAAAAACTGAACAGGGTTTCCGTAAAAAAAGGTGATTTTGTCTTTATTCCGGCAGGAACTGTGCATGCCATCTGCGGCGGACTCAGGCTTTTGGAAGTTCAGCAGAACTGCAACATCACCTACCGACTCTATGACTGGGGTCGTCCCCGGGAACTGCATATTGAAAAGGGATTGAAAAGCATAAAAAATCTGCAGCTAAAGCCTGTTTCCGCTATGGAAGATACTTTTGACTGCTCGTATTTTTCACTCAAAAAAATCAGTGTAAAAGGCGGCTATACATTTTTAACAGACCGCCAGAAGAATGGGGACAAAGGCAAATGGCAGCTGCTTTTTGTCTCAGAGGGAAATGGCCTGATTCACACCACAGACCCATCCGGACAAAAGTGTCCTCCCCTGTCCTTTGAAAAAGAAAAGATATTCGCACTCGCCCCCGGTGAAAAAATTACGATAGAGGGAAAGTGCGAAATCATCAGGATTATTTTGCCGTAGCGACAATTGTCTCAAGGGCAAGCTTCATCATGCCGGTAAAGGTGGTCTGTCTTTCTTCTGCGGTTGTTGCGCCGCCCAAAAGAATGTGATCACTTACCGTCATAATTGCCAGGGCGCGGCGCTTGTATTCTGCGGCCAGGGTAAAGAGCTCGGCACTTTCCATTTCAATACCGAGAACTCCGTATTCCGCCCATTTTTTCCAGTTTTCATTCTTGTCATAAAAGAAATCACTGGAAGCAACGGAACCGACTGCATAACGGATGCCCATATCTGAAGCAATTTTGTCTGCGGCGCACACAAGGTCAAAGTTTGCCGTGGGCGCAAAATGCAGTGAACCAAAGCGCTGATTCAGAAGCGAAGAATCTGAACAGGCAGAATTAACGATAATCATGTCGCGGAGTTTTGTATTTTCGTTTACTGCACCGCAGGTTCCCACACGGATTGCCGTCTGAACATTGTAAAACTTAAAGAGTTCAGTGGCATAGATTGAAATCGAGGGCTGTCCCATGCCGGTTCCCTGCACGCTTACAGGAATTCCTTTGTAAGTGCCGGTAAAGCCGAACATACCACGTACTTCGTTGTAGCACCTGGCATTTTCCAGAAAGTTTTCTGCTATGAATTTTGCCCGTAAAGGATCGCCCGGAAGCAGAACGTTTGGAGCAATGGCGCCATCCGGCGCGTTAATATGTGTACTCATGCTTTGATTATATCATGGATTGGGAAAAACGCTAGCAGAAAATCACGCCAAAAACTGCGCCGGCCGCTACCAGAAAAACCGGATGGATTTTTGTCCTGAAAAGCACGATGAGGCACAGGACATAAAAGATTGCGTTTATACCGTAAATCTGAATATTATCGTTCCAGGTAGATGGAGCAGAGAGTAAAAAGCCTTCCCTCAGAATAAATAATGCAATAATGATGATTCTCACTCCGGCAACGGCAACAACGCCGGAAACTGCAGGTCTCAGAGTGGAAAAAGCAGCCTGTACGCCTTTCTTTTCTGAAAACTTTCCGAAAAAGCGCGCAATAAGGATGATACAGATAAGCGAAGGAAGAACTTCACCAAAAGTTGAAACGGCTCCGCCAAAGACTCCGTAGAGTTCCGTTCCTATGTAGGTGGCAATATTTATTCCGATTGGGCCCGGCGTACTTTCCGAAATTGCGACCATACTATAAAAAAACTCAGGATCAATCAGATGGAACTGATCTACAAGCACCTGCTGCATGATGGTAATGCCAACCTGTCCGCCTCCAATGGTAATCAGGCCGATGTAAAAAAAGACTGCGACAAGACAGAGTAAACCAAGTCCCGACTGAGCCTGAATCTGGTTGATGATAAAATCAGTCATGGTCTGCCTCACTTTTTTCTGAAGATGAAACTTTTTCGGGAAGCTTCTTAAAATCTCCCCGCAGGGCCGCAAGTACAATTCCCAGCAGGGCACTTCCAAAAATCACCCAGACTGTGTTTACATTAAAAAAGAAAATGAGGGCAAAGGCAATCAGCAGCAGGATAAAGCCAAAAACTGACTTTACGGCTTTTTTTGAAAAATTGTAGACAGCCATAGTGAGGATTGCGGCCACGGCAACGTTAATGCCCCGGAGTGCCTTCTGCACCCAGACAATTTCACTGAAATTTGAAATGAATTTTGCAATCACCGTGATGATGACAACAGAAGGAAAAACCATGCCCAGTGTGGCAACAATTCCGCCGATTATACCCGCCCTTTTGTAACCGACAAAAGTTGCTACGTTTATGGCAATAATACCGGGAGTTGCCTGTCCTAGTGCAAAGTAATCCAAAAGTTCATTACTTGTCGTCCAGCCCCGCTTTTCTGAAAGTTCACGTTCCAGAATCGGCAGCATGGCAATTCCACCGCCAAAAGTGCAGAGTCCTATCTTAAAGAAAACGGAAAATAAATCCCACAGGCTTTTGAGAATTGCTTTCATTTTGTCCTGCCAGCC
>DFDV01000226.1 GCA_002369025.1 Treponema sp. UBA3819
GAAATAACTTTTCCCTTTGAAGAAGACATTTTGCCGGGAACACCCTTGAGCTTAACAAAGTCATATTTCATTGTGACAGGTGCATCCCATCCGTAGAGGCGCTTTGAAACAAGTTTTGCAGTATCATAGCTTCCGCCCGGAGAGATATGATCCTTTCCGCCCGGCTCAAAGCAGACTTTTTCTTCATTCCAGCGCATGGGCCAGTCAACGCGCCAGCCCAGTTTGAATTCTTTTGATGTGCGTAAATCACCCTTTTCGATGTGGCCGCAGGAATTACACTTGTAGGTGATGCCGTATTCGCCGTCGTAATCAATAATTTCTGTTTCGTCTTTGTTACACTTGCAGCAGAAAGCGGCCACCGGCCAGTAGACATCGCTGTCTTTCATCTTGTGCTCATCGTCACGGTATTCGTTAAGACAAGCCTTGATTACATCGCGCTTCTGCATGGCGATTTTCATGCCTTCTGCATAGCGGTTTGAACGGTAGCGGCTTGCCTGATAGAGGAATTCCGGCTGAATGCCAACGCGAGGCAGCTGGGTTTCAATATCAACTTCGTGGTGGCGGGCATAATTTTCATCCCGGCCAAATGTATCCGGTACCATGGTAATCGGGTAGCGCAGATATTTTTGAAGTTCCTCAGGCTTAGGCATATTGCCCGGAACCTTGCGGAATACATCATAGTCATCCCATGAATAAATAAAACGGACTTTTTTTCCGCGGGCACGCAGGGCACGAACCACTAGGTCTACAGTAATTATCTCGCGGAAGTTTCCGATATGAACCGTACCAGACGGCGTAATTCCGCTTGCACAGGTATAGAGGGGTAAATCTCCGCGTTCTTTTATAATTCTCGCAGCCACCTGGTCAGCCCAATGGCAGAGTTCGCGGGAATCCCTTGTATTCTCAGTATCATTTGTTTTTTCGTTACTCATAATGGAGACAGTATAGAAGATATTACAAAAAGATACAATAAAGGGGAAAGAATTACCTTCTTTTCATTCTAATACACGCCGTAGCACTCAAATCCTGCATTGCGCAGTTCTTTTCCCATAGTGCCGTCCTTGTTTTCATCTACAATGACGAGGTAATAAGTTGTTCCGCTGGGGCGTTTTTCTGTGGTAATGCGGGCGGTAAAGCCTTTCTTTTTAAGCTGATCCACCAGACCCTTTGCGTTTCCTTCATCCCGGAAGAGTCCCAGCTGCTGGTGCAGGGGTTTTTCCTGTTTTTCACTTTCGGAATTTTTATCTTCGGCTTTTGCAGTCTCAGCAGGAATCGGCGGTCTGCCTTCAGAAGCGGCACTTGCAGAAGATGAGCCGGACGCAGATGATTTTTCATCCGGTGACTGCTGATAGGTAACAGGCTCCTGTTCAACTTCGGGGATTGCACTTCCAATGCGGGGAACAAAATACCAGAAGGGCTGGGGTAACTGCTGGATTTCACCTTTTACCACTGCCGCTTCCGGGCTTTTGGGATAAGATTTTTTGAGTTTGTCGGCATAGGACTGCTGACCAGAAACATGCCAGAGGGTAAGAAGAATGGCAGGAGCGGCAGTCTTCATTGAAGGTAAATCTGCGTATGTTTTCAGCATGGCAAGGGGTTCTGTCAGTTCGCTTTCCTTCTGAACCTTGCACAAGGCACTCCACTGTTCGTAAAGTTTTACATACGCCTGAATTGTCTCGCTTTTTGAATTGCGTACGGCACTGTTCAGATAGCTGTCTGCCGTGGCGCTGTCCCCTGAAGAGAGCGCGCAGCGGACTGCATCCAGTACCAGCTGTTCATTTGATTTTTTGGGCATTCCGGCGGCATCACCGGCAGCAATACCCGCGGCGGCAACATAGGATTTCTGTGCATCAGCATAGAGCCCCATCTGTTCCTGAACACTTCCCATAAAGGCATATCCTGCCCTTTTTTCCGCCGCCACTGTAAGCGAAGGAACCTGTTTTTTTAAGTAAGCAAGTGCATCTTTGAGGGAGTCTTTTTTTGCCGCCTCTTTTGCAGTCAGCTGGGCTGTATTTACCGAAGTCTGTGCCACAAGTGAAGATAAAAATGTCAGGCAAAGCAATAAAAGTGTGAGTCTTTTCATTTTATGACAGGAACCTCGTTGGCGGGATTAACTATTTTTACGCCGTTTTCAGCTTCTTTTGCATTTTTAAGAGCCCGCTTTTCAGCCTCTTTTCTTTCCTTTTCTGCCTGAGCTGCCTGTTTCTTTTCTTCACGCTCAGCCTGTGCTGCCTTGCGCTTGGCCAGTGCTTCTGCCTTTGCCTCTTCCTTAGCTTCGCGTTTTTCTTCCCTGGCCTTGTCTTCAATTTCTTTCAAAGCAGCCTTGCGTTTTGCGTTTCCGATGGTAAAGGGGAACATGACCAGCATGCCGAAAAAGAATGACAGCAGTACCGTAAAAAAGACCGGAATATTTTTAAACGTATAAAACAAAAGATTGATATCACAGCGACTTGATTCACCAAGATTTAATCCGCAGAAAATTGTAACGATGATAAGCAGAATGACAGTTCCAATCAATTTTACCGGCATAGCAACTCCATTCAATTATTTTACAGACGAAAGAATTGCCGGTCAAGTATGGGTCAAGTATGGGACGATTGCTATTGATT
>DFDV01000130.1 GCA_002369025.1 Treponema sp. UBA3819
CACGGAAACCGCGGTTTACATGGGGCTTACCCTGGTCATCAGTCCACGGCACACGGAACATGATGATGCGTTCAGGCTCAACAAAGCGTTCCAGAACAGCTGTTGTTTCCAGTTCGGGCATGGTGTCCACAACCGGAGAAAGTGTTTCCAGAACAAGGCCTGCAGCCTGCAAAAAGTGCTCCTGATCTGCATAGCGAGCCTGCAAATCTTCCCACACGCGCTTACAGTACGCGTTCTTTACGTTAAATGATTTGATAGCCATTTAATAACTCCTCTTAAAAGCAAAAAGCGCCATACATAAAACCATCCCCCCGATGAGGGCACAGGATGAGCCTTATGTATGACGCCTTTGTCATATCGTTACTATATAGCAGAATAAAAAAAATGTCTAGTAGTCCTCGTCTTCAGTTATTCTTTCAGCCTGATTTCTTATTACTCTATAGAGTCTGAATCATTTCTTTTATTCCACCTGGGCACAATGGGCTGTCCGTTTTCTACAAAGACAAGTTCATTATTCATAATCATCTTTCGTAAAATGGTGAGCCTGAATTTTATGAACTTGAGGTTCACTTCTGCATAAGGCATGAACTCAACTCTGAAAGTATAGGCTCCGCGGTCAAATACTGGTACAAGGGCAGAAGGTTTTACGGCAAACTTAAACTCCGTTCCTACTGTAATGGGAAGAGACACGCGTGCGCTCAAAACACTCTTTCCCACTCCGGCAGAAGGCGTCAGGTTAATCCAGGGCTCAAAGGTAATCGTCGTGCCTTCAGTAGCCAAAGCCTCCGCATTCGTTATTCCCACAAACATTTCATTGGAGGCAAAGCCTTTTGAACCCGCATCTACATGAACATAGGGCAAAAGGACTTTCCATCCGTAATGCACATCTACATAGGCATCCCCGCCGCACATACCCACAAAAGCAATATGGGGGCTGTATCTTCATAGGGAGCAAGACTGATAATATAGTCTCCGTGAGCCAGTCCTTCTGTGCCGGAAGGCCTTTCCTGATTTGTAATATAAATGAAGTTTCCTTCGCTGTTTACACCGTACAGACCTTCATCCACCTTTTCCGCTTCTTCATTTGTAGCACGATAACCTGCCCTCGCAACACTTTTTGTAAAGGTAAAGTACATTGATGAGTAGGGTTTTGTTTTTTCATTTAGTATTGATGGTGATATAGCCATAGATTGCTTTTGCAGGATCATCTTCAAAAATCGTTGTCTTACCTGAACTGTTTCCATTAAAGGCAGTCTTAAAAGTTGTTGTTGTATCTGTTGTGCTTGATTCAAATTCACTTGGGGTAAAATCGCTGTCATCAAGAGTTACATCACTTACAGAAGAGTATTCTTTTATGGAAACTTCTCTGGAAGTCAGTTTTCCCAGACGAACAGCAACCTTTGTACCTGCCTGCAGCTGCCCCGCACCCTTTCCCGGGTTCCAGATTAAAGAACCGCCTATATAGCCACGGTTTTGAGTAAGGTATAAATAAGAAAGTGAATCTCCATCACTTGAACCTGTATCACCACTACTGCATGAAACAGCTGCAAAAACAAGCGCTGATGCCATCAGCACTCTTAAAAAGGAAAGAACTGTCTTCATATTAAAACAAAACCTCTCGGCGACAGTATACAAAAAAATCGCACCCATGCAAACGCTGTCAGCGGGCACGAGTGCGATCAGACACATCAAGAAGTCTTGTGCTTAGAGATTTCTGTCATCCAGATAGATGTGGTGGGGTAAGCCGGAAACATAAATCGGAGTAAGTTCTGCCTGAATAAGCGGCATTGCATACTCAATGAATGCGGGCAGCATCTGAGTGTGGTCTGCATTAACCCATTCCATCGGCACCTTCTTTTCAAGGTTCGCAACTTCGCTGATAGGATGCAGTTCCGTTGTACACTGGTAGGGAGAGTTAGAAATGCGCTTGATTGCAACCATTTCTCCCGTGTGTCCTTCACAGGCTGCCTTAACTGCGGCACCGCCAACCTGATATGCTTCCGTAATATCCACGCGGCTGGTCAAATGGCCTGCACAGCGCTGGAGGGTAGAAAGTTCGATTGAACGGGTCTTTGTGTCCAGTTTGCGTGCAATGGTATTTGCCAGGAAGCGGGCTGTACCAGTCAGAGACTTATGACCGAATGCATCAACTGCATGTTCATCATCTGCAAGTTCACAGACATAGCGGCCGTCTTCCAGTTTAACACCTTCAGAAACCGCAATAACAATGCTTGCCTTTTCCTTCTGCATGCGCTCTACTTTTTCAACAAAGCGGTCTACATTAAAGGGTACTTCAGGCAGACAAATCATGTCCACGCCTTCGCAGTCTTCTGACTTTGCAAGGGCGGCCGCAGCAGTAAGCCATCCGGCATTTCGTCCCATGATTTCTACAATCGTCACATACTTTGTGCCGTATACAGTAGCGTCGCGAATAATTTCCTTCATTACAACGCCGATATATTTTGCCGCACTTCCGTAGCCTGGAGTATGATCTGTTACGCAAAGGTCATTGTCAATCGTCTTGGGAACACCAATAAAGCGGATGTCAGAATTAATCTGCTTTCCATAGATAGCCAGTTTATTGATGGTGTCCATTGAATCGTTTCCGCCGATATAGAAGAAGAAACCGATGTCCAGTTTTTTAAGCAGGGCAAAAATCTTATCAAACACTTCCTTTGCCTTGGGGTCATCCAGTTCCGGCAACTTATAGCGGCAGCTTCCCAGATAACTTGACGGCGTGCGCTTTAGCAGTTCAATATCCAAAGCACTCTTGAGTTTTTCCTTCATATCAATATAGCGTTCCTGCAGAAGCCCCTGAATTCCATGAACCATACCGTATACGTGCGGTGCACCTCTGTCACGGGCTGCCTCAAAAACACCTGCCAGACTTGCGTTAATAACCGATGTCGGACCACCAGACTGACCAACAATTGCATTTTTCATGAAAATCCTCCTGTAAAAATACCCTAATGATTTCTTTCTAATACTTCATTTTATCACAGGCTTTCTGAAAAAGCGAGAAAATAATGAAATAAATTACAGCCGTCAAAAAAAATCATGCGCAGTAATACGTCGAGTCAAGGCACGCTAACGCTTAAAGCCTTGACTTCGCCGTTTTGAGGGTTTGTAATAAACCCTCAATAAAAAAAGACGACCGTCATGGGTCGTCTTCTCCAGCACATATTGTTTTTATGCCGCTACGTATGCTTCCAGTTTGCGCATTCTTCTCGGGTGCTGCATGCGAACGATTGCACGCTTTTCAATCTGGCGGATACGTTCTTTTGTCAGCTGGCAGACATCGCCCACTTCTTTAAGAGACATGGGACGACTTCCGTCCAGACCATAGCGCAGGCGGATAACCTTGGCTTCATTGGGTCTCAGAGTTTCAAGAACTTCGTTGATGTCTTCATGCATTGTCTTTGCAACAATTTCTTCATAGGGAGATGCATAGCGTTCATCTTCCATAAAATCTCCCACGGAAGCACTGTCGCTGTCATCACCGCGAACCTGTGCATCAAGACTTACCATTTCACGGTTGATGTTGATCATGTCGCGTACATGAGAACTTTCCATACCCAGCATTTCTGCCACTTCGGAAATTTCCTCTTCTTCGGTTTTGCCGCTTCCAACCATTTTGCGGGCATGTTCAATCTGAACAAGTTCATTTGCACGGTTAAGGGGCAGACGGATTGCACGGCTCTTTTCACAGATAGCTTTCAGGATGCACTGACGAATCCACCATACTGCATAGGAAATAAAATGATATCCCTTTTCTGCATCAAACTTATCAATTGCCGTAATCAGACCGATATTACCTTCACTGATTAAATCCACCAGATCCAGTCCCTGTCCCTGGTATTTTTTTGCAACATTCACTACAAAGCGCAGGTTGGCCTTAACGATTTTATCTTTTGCAGCCTTGTCACCGGCTTTTGCCTTCAGTGCAAGTTCATTTTCCTCTTCACGGCTCATCAGGGGAATCTTATTGATTTCTTTTAAGTACATTGTAAGAACTGCGTCGTCGTTTGTCATTTCGGTCTCCTGTTTTGCACCAGCGTTTTTTGCTATGCTTCACTAATTTCACTTAAGATATAGCAATTTTCGTGCCAACTTTTATTATTTACCTTTTTCTTCATTTCTTACGCAAAAATGACTGTTTTTTCCCCGCTTTGACGGCTTCCATCAAACAATTTTTCTATTTTTTTTACGATTTTCTTTGACTTTTGGGGCATTTATTATTATTTTTATACTATCAGACGTATATTTTGACACAATCAATCTTTTTATACGCTAAAACTGTATCATTTTGACACAGTAAAATCATTAACAAAACTCTTTGGAGGCAAAAAATATGAAACTCAAACCACTTGCTGACCGTGTATTGCTCAAGCAGGAAAAGGCAGAAACAAAAACTGCCAGCGGAATCATCATTCCGGAAACCGCACAGGAAAAAACTCAGACTGCTGAAGTAGAAGCAGTTGGTCCTGGAACTGAAAAAGAAAAAATCACGGTTAAAGTCGGTGACCGCGTCATGTATGATAAATATGCCGGCACACAGGTTAAAATTGACGGCGAAGAATATCTGATTGTTAAAAACTCAGATATCATTGCAATCATTGAATAGCCTGAAAAAGCACCCAATCGGGTGCTTTTTTTATTAAAAATATTAGCCCTTTACTACCCCTGCGGAGTATAAATATGTGATACAGGAGTTGCTACATGGATAAACAATACATAACTGATATACTCCTTTCTGAAGGGGTTACAAAAGAAGAAATCGACTCAATCAATCTTGATTCAATTCTTACACTCGTAGAAAATGCAAGCAGTTTAGACAATCTGTGTGAAAATCTAAAAAAAGAGTATCCTGACTTTGACGAAAATAATTTCAGAAATCTCATTACATCAAGAACAAAGAAAGAAGAAGAAATTGAAGACCTGTCCGATGATGATTTAGAGGCAGTCGCTGGTGGCAGTAACTGGGCAAGCAAGAATAAGAACATGCTTATCCTTATAGGACTTGTCGCTACCGCCTGTGTTGCTGCACCCTTTGTAAAAAAGGGAATCGATAAACTGCATAATATGCAGGAAACCGCTAAAATAAAAAAATATGAAGAAGAAATTAACGCCTTAAACAAGCAATTGGGATATTCTTAAACCTGAGTGAACAAAGGACAATGGAAAAATTGTGTATAAAGAATAATTCAGCAAGTGAATTTAATGAAGCAGCAGGCATACTGAATTTGCCGGAAATGCAGATTCTCTTTACCTGTTCATTGTAATTTCAATCTGCCTGCGCAAAAGGCGGGCATCTGCATGTATCGGATTTAAGGAAAGACAATACTCAAGTGAAAGCAGGGCTCCCTTTTCGTCTTTCAAATCATTCTGAATAACTGCACTGCGATAGAGAATATCGGCTTTTTCCAGCGGCTCCCGGGTCCGGCCTGCAGCAAGGCCATAGAGGGCAAGGGCATTCTTTTTGTCACCCGTACTGCTGTAGACCATGGCAAGATTACATGCCGTCACTGGTGAAGCAAGCGGCGACATAGTCACGATGGGAGCTGTCTCAGAAGTGCGGTGCAAGCCACCAGTTTCAAAGAGTACATATTCGTAAAGACGGCGGGCTGCCGTAATATTTCCATCAAGCAGGGTAAAATAGGCGGCTGTTTCCCCCTCCCAAATCTCCATGCTGTTCACATCTTTTGCCGCACGGTCACCAAAGGTTCCCCTCATCACTTCCGGTGGAATCAAATTTTTTGCCACAGGACGCTCGCCGCCAAATACATCAATCAGCACTTTCTGCGTCACAGGCTCCTCGTTTTTCAGACTGTAGCGGGCATCAAGGTATTTCGTAAAAAGATTGCGGGCATCTTCATTCTTTCCGTTTGCAAGAAGCTCATGGACAGCCAGCTGAACCAGTTTTGGAGGATACAGACTTCGTCCAAGCTCGTTTGCCTCAAGCATCTGCCAGACATAGGCCAGTTTTGCAGTCTGGGTCAAATCAGGATTATCCCTAAAATGCAAGAGACACTGGGCCACAAGCAGATCTTCATCCACTTCCCCGCCATCCGTCTTCTGCTGCTTTATCGCGCTCTCCATGCGAAACAATGCGTCGCTCACAAGAATCCGGGGACGCTCATCATAAGCCCGCATAGAATGAGTTCTGAATTCTGTCATACGCAGGGATTTTTCCAGTTCCGTCATTTCCGGCTGAAGCGTATTCTCATAGGCAAAGCGGCCGTAAGTCACCAGTCCCGGAACATAATCAGCATTATTGGTCACTACGTCAAAAATCAAATCATAGGCCCGCTTATAGTTTCCCCGGTTCTGTTCCCAGAGGGCACTGTTCACTTTTACCGCAGGGGAAACATCAGCAGATTTTTCTCCCTTGTACTGCAGTACGATTTTACGGGAGGCTTCTGCACTGTCCCTGTCATTCAGCATGACATAGGCATCGCTTGCAAGTTCTGCGGCGGCAGGCAAAAGCACTTCGCTCCTCACCTTGCTCAGATTATCCAGACAGATGTCATAATTTTCTGCATCATACTGCACATAAGCCCAGAAAAGCATTTCTGCCATGGAACGGGTAGTTTTTTCCGCCTGATATTGAGGATGCACATCCTGTAAGGCCGCCGCCGTCTGGTAATCACCTGCCAGAAGACAAAGAAGCGCACTGTTCATAAGCCAGCGGGTATTTCCCGTACCCACAAAGGCATCATAATAGACAGCCGCAAGATCAGAAGAATAGAAGGAATTTGTCTTTGCCGCTTCCGCTACCTTGCGTAGCACTGCCTCAGAATAGAGAGAACCATAGCGGCTGCCTGCAAGAGAACGGCTTATATCTACAGCGTCGTCAAATCGCCCCTCACGAAGCATAAATCGGGCATAAACCGCAGTTATTTCCTGATTATCCGGCAGAGCTTTTAAGGCATTTTGCAGCGTCCTTTCTGCCAGAGTCTTTTCTCCCAGTGTCATGTAGCGGCGGTAAATACCCAGTCGGGCAAAGGCACTGAAAGCATTCTTTTCCGCTTTTTTCAGAGTCGAAAGAGCATCAGATGCCTGCCCCTGACGGATAAAGGCATCCACACTCTCTAATTGCGATAAAAAAGACTGATTTTCTGATTTTGAGCACGAAAAGAAAAGCCCCGCACAGAGCAGAGAAAGAGCAAGCACTACACCTTTTCTTTTCGTCATCATAGGCTAATTCAATGTTTTTTTAATGGTATCCAGAACTGCATTTATGAATTTAAAAGCTTCATCCTGACCATATTCCTTTGCAATACCTACAGCCTCATCAATAACGATTGAAGTCGGAATATCCTTCTGGTAGAGCAATGAATATACGCTCATGCGCAGAATAGCCAGGGAAACCTTGTTCACACGGTCAAACTCCCAGCCGTTCAGGTGCTTTGCAATTAATTCATCAATTTCAGCTTTATGCTCCACAGTACCGGCAATCAGCATGCGGGCAAAGGCACCGCTTTCTTCATCGATTGCCTCACCCTTGTCGCTTTCTGCCCAGGTCAGTTTCAGAACATCTTCAAGCGGATTTCCGCCAATCTCCATGGAGTAGAGCCCCTGAAAAGCCAGGATTCTTCCCTTTCGTCGTGACATACGCTTACCAGTTCAGCAGTTTGTTAAGTGCATCACCAGTCTTCTTGCGGTCCACGTTCTGGGGTGTATCCAAAGATTTAGTGATATCCTGAATTGCAGTCATAAGGAACTGGCTCTGCTTCTGCTGTGTCAGATTAGACTTAATGTAATCGTATACAGTAATTGTCGTTTCCGGCTGAACTACATCGCTCAAGCCCAGCAT
>DFDV01000008.1 GCA_002369025.1 Treponema sp. UBA3819
TAGTGCATTTTCAGGTACAAGTCTTTCCCACGCAACCTATGAAGGAACGATTGCACAATGGAATGTGATAGTAATATCCGAGCACGGTATCGGAATAAAAAAGGTCATCTGTACCGATGGAGAGGTAACATTATAATACAGGGGTAACTATGGAGAAACATTGCTGGATTTGTAAAAACACCGAAGATTATTTTTTAAGGAAGCGGGATGCATTGCTACATGCACTGCAAGCAGAAATTGCAAGCTGTAGTAATTTTGAAACCTCCAGAAAGCGAACCGAACTTATTTTGCAAAAAGAAAAACTGGAGCGTATCGACACATTCTTTATAGAAAAAGAAATAACCTCGGATTTTTTGGACAGATTCTTACGGACAGAATACAAAGACGCAGCTCCACAAGATTTCCAGCACAGGGCAGCCCGTTCAAATATGAATGCATTGCGCGCGGTTATGAACTTGCCTCTCGAAAGTCCAGGAGAGCCGTCCTTCAACTTTCAAAACATCGGTTTTTCCATGCATGAGCGCATATATCTCTGCCCGATTTGTGCAGCGTTGTTTGCAGAATCGGCATCGGCTTCATTTGAGATAAAAGAAGCGCAAGGCAAAGCGGAAGAAGCCACAAGATACGACGATGACTAGGACGATAAAAACTGCTAATACTACTTACTCTAAATTTTCCAAAGTCTTTGCATTTTTTCGAGTAGAAATAAGAGCAAGAGGAAAAAAAGAGGGATTACCCCAGTTTCTCCGCCGCCGCTTCCCACTTTGCGTTCAGGTCGTCCAGCCGGGCGGACAGGCTGTCTATTTCCTGTTGCAGGGCTTTGGCTTTTTCGCCGTTGGAATAGACTTCGGGATTTGCCATTCTGTTCTGGGCTTCCTTTAGCTTGTTTTCTACGCTTTCGATTTCTTTTTCAAGGGCTTCCACTTCGCGCTCAATTTTTCTGCGCTCGGAAGCGAGTTTTTTCTGCTCTTCCCAGGACTGCTTGCCGGCAGATGGGGTTTCCGGGGTTTTAGGGGCGGAGTCCCTAGGCGAGGGGGTAGCGGAAAAGCTCTGCTTTGAAGCGAGGGGGAGACTTTCCCCCACGAAAGAGTCAGGAGAAACAAGACCATTTGCCTCGTCTTCCAGCCTCTGCATGTAGTAGGCATAGTCGCCGGGGAAGGTGCGGTAAGTGCCGGGTTTAAGTTCCAGAACACGGGTGGAAAGGCCTTCGATAAAGCCTCGGTCGTGACTGACAAAAATGACGGTGCCGCCAAAATCCTTGAGGGCATCCATGAGCACATCTTTGGAATGCATGTCCAGATGGTTGGTAGGTTCGTCAAGCACAAGCAGATTGACCGGTCGCAAAAGGAGTCTGAGCAGGGCAACACGGCTTTTTTCACCGCCGGAAAGCACATCTATGGACTTAAAGACATCGTCACCGCGGAAGAGGAAGGCTCCCAGCATGTCACGCAGACGGGGAATAAGTTCCAGGGGGGCTTCACTTTCCAGAAGTTCCAGAATAGACTGGCTTCCCTTAAGGGATTCTGCATTATCCTGAGAGAAATAGCCTGTTTTTACCCCTGCTCCCAGAGTGATTTGACCGCTAAAATCGGCATCCACGCCGGCAATAATTCTGAGCAGGGTAGATTTTCCCGCACCGTTATGGCCTGCCACAACCAGACGGTCGCCGTTTTCCACCAGCAGGTCCAGATTGTCCAGAACGGCTGTATTTCCATCGTAGGATTTTGTAATGCCTTTGAGGGTAAGAATCAGGCGGCCTGCATGGGGAGCGGCAGGAAAGGTAAAATGAATTTTTTTAAGGGATTCAGGTATGACAATTTCGTTTTCCCGCAGTTTGTCCAGCATTTTCTGGCGTTCCTGGGCCTGGGCGGCTTTGGTTGCCTTTACGCCAAACCTGCGGATAAAATCTTCCAGTTTTGCAATTTCTGCCTGCTGCTGTTCATACTGGGCAATCAGGGTCTGCAGTTCCACTTCCCGGGTCTTTTCGTAGTGGGTAAAGTTTCCCGGATACTTGTGCAGGTCGCCGTTAAAAAGTTCGTAAACTACATTTATGGTGTGATCAAGAAAGTAGCGGTCATGGCTTACCAGAAGAAAGCCGCCCTTGTAGTCGTTAAGAAATTTTTCCAGCCAGGCCCGGGCTTCAATGTCCAGATAGTTTGTCGGTTCGTCCAGAAGAAGAATGTCTGGATTTACCATCAGGGCTTTTGCAAGCGCAATTCTCATCTGCCAGCCGCCTGAAAACTCGTCCGTCTGCCTGTCCAAATCTTCGTGGCTAAAGCCCAGGCCCACAAGAACCTGCTCTGCCATGGCACTTCTGCGGTTCCAGCCGGAATTTTCCAGTTCCGTAAGGATTGCGTCGTGTTTTTCCAGCAGGGCTTTTGTGTTTGGCGGATTTTTTTTCAGTTCGTCACCAATTCTTTCCAGTTCTTCGTTCAGTTCGTAGCCGAATGCAAATGCCTTGTCTGCTTCTTCCCTGAGGCTGCAGCCGTGATGAGTCAGACCGCTCTGGGGAAGATAGGAAATGCGGGAGTCTTTTTGGGCAACACGGCTTCCGCTGTCCGGCTGAACAAGACCCGCCATGACTTTTATAAGGGTAGATTTGCCTGCCCCATTTGCACCGGTAAGGGCTGCCTTACTGCCCGCCTGTAAATTGACGGATACATTTTTAAGGATGTCGCGGTCACCAAAGGCAAGGGATACTTGAGAAAACTGAACAAAGGCCACGGCTACCGTCCTGTATTGTGGGCAAAGAAAATAACCAGAGGGCTGGAACCGCGTCCGACCACAAGGCCGTTGCTGATTTGTGCATGGGTTGCATCTTCCAGTCTCAGTCCGTCTTCCGTCATCTTGTAGAGGAAGTTTACATCTTTTGCCATGCCGCTGAAACGCAGGGTCAGAATACCGTCATAGGAGACTTTGAGCGAATTGGAAATAAAGTAATTTATGCTCATGGTTCCCCTGCCCCGGGCCGCATTGGAAATGATTGAGGGTACCAGAAGATTGTAGTCTGACCAGGTAAAGAGCTTGTTTTCCAGGAAAGTAAGTTTTCCGTAGTTAGAGCTGGTAAAGGCTGGTCCAAAGAGACGCAGCTGTTCCAGTTCCTTGTCACGGCGGGCAATTTCTGCCTGCACCAGGTTTGCAATATTTTCTGACAGGGCAACAAAGTTCTGGGATTTAATCTTATTGTCCTTGTCGGTAAACTGAACGGCTATTTCGTTTTCATTGCGCACAGTCACCGTAACCGGAGTGCCGATAAAATGATAGACTTTTGCAGTCGGCTTTTCCACGTCAGTATAATTCCAGGAAAGCGAAGTAGACTGTAAGGTCACCCTTACGGAAAGGGATTCCATATCCATCTTAAAGCCGTAACCGGGATCCATTCTGGCCGGGTCAATCCGCTGGTTCTGAATCATGTCCAGATAGCTTTCCGGATACCAGGATTTTGCCTGCAGCATTTCAAGCTGAGTGTCAGCAACTTCCACCACGGCATCCGCTTCTTTTCCTTTTGCAAGCCCCTGAGCATCTGCCTGAAAAAGTTCCAGGTTGTATGAAAAACACCAGCCCTGGGTTCCGCCAGAAGTCAGTACCCTGAGCCATTCGCCCTCCATATTGCCCTTGCCGTTGGTCACCGCCTGCCCCTTCCCCTTGTAGAGCACACGGATAATTTCTTTTTCACGCAGACGATACACCTGTTTTGACGTGTTCACCGCCTCCGCACGGATGGGGAGTCCGTCAAGTTTTACGGAAGCATAGGTGTGGGCATAGTCTGCATATTTTGCCGCCGCTTTTTTTGCCTTAGACTTACTCATGGGCTCGGTCAACATCCAGAGGGGCACTTCCACTTTTTTGTCAGAATCAGGAAGGGCGATAACATAGACATGGGAAATATTTGAGCGGATATAAACCTGAACAATGGTTCCGTCCTGCAGGTTGTTTGCCGCATCATTCCACAGCACCACACTGTAGCCAAGCTTACCGCAGGAAATAAAGAAAAAACTTGCGCCAATCAAAAAGGCAGTCAAAAGCCGTCTGAAATTCATGAAAAAGAGTATAGAACATTTTTAGAGAAATATAAAGGGGAGAAGCCTCTCCCCTGCGCCGCAGTCAGGAAAGCTTCCTTCCTTGCGCCGCACCCCTCTCTGCGGGGATTTTGCAGCAGTCTCGTAAGAAAGCACTTTCCAGCCTGCCCCGCAACGCCCCTTAAAGCGTCAGTTCCAGCTGGTCGTATCCGGGAGCAACCGAACCGCCCTGCTCAACAATCTTCGTAAGAGCCGGGTACTTATGCAGGTTTTCTTCTATATATTTCTCTATTTCAACATGCAGCAGGTCGTGGTTCATATGGATAAACCAGGTATGCCGGGCCCCGATTTTTTCTGCACAGGCCAGGGCTTCATCAAAACAGAAGTGGGTGGAATGAGGCCGCACACGAAGCCCGTCAATCACCAGATGTTCCAGAGGACCGCAGGAACGCACCAGAGAAATGGAAGATTCCGGCACGGCATTACAGTCAGTCAGATAGGCAATATTGCCTGCTTTTCCATCGTCTCCGCAAGAAGTAAAAAGCCAGCCTGTCGTATCAAGGCTTCCGTGTTTGAGGGGCACAGGAAAAATTTTCAGGGAGCCGATTAAGAGAGGATTATCCGGGCCGTATGACGAAACATCTTTAAAGTCCAGTTTGGCAACACCGCCGCCTTCCTTTACCGGCTTAAAAAGATAACTGAAGCGTTTACGAAGGTCAGAAAGGGTTTTCTTGTTTCCGTATACAGGAAGTCCGCTTCCCTCTGTCTCGGGAAAGGCTTCCCTGTCATACTTACAGGGATAGGTATGGCTGAAAATCCGTAAATCGTCCAGCCCGTGCAGATGGTCAGCATGACTGTGGGTCAAAAGCACTGCGTCCAGACGCCTGATATTGTTACGCAAAGCCTGCAGGCGGAATTCCGGGCCAACGTCAATCACCACTTCCGTCTTGTCCTGCACCACATAGGCACTGCATCGCATACGATTGTCCCGGGGGTCCTGAGATGTACACACTTTGCAGTCGCATCCAATTACCGGAATGCCATGACTCGTCCCCGTTCCCATCAGAATGACTTTCATGCCGTCATTATAGCATATTGCAGATTTTTTTTCAGTTTTTTGCTATATTTTTTTTATGTTTCCACCTTTTCCCCAGGAAAGCGCACAAAAAATCTGTCTCGCCATGATCCGCCAGCTGGAGGAAGGCGCCCTTATTCTGGAACAGGTAACAGAATTAAGTGAAGAAAGGGCGGGAATCGGCATCATGCTGGGAGCCCTCATCTGCAGGGACTCTGATGAAAAAGAAGTCATCCTCAAAACAGCCTCAGGTTTCAGCCGTACCCTTATTCCCCGCTTTGAAGACGAGGCAATCTACGTGCCGCCCATCGTCCGGCCGGAAGAAATTGAAGGCGCCGTTGCCGCAAATGATGACGCAATTCATGCCCTTACCGCAGCAATTAACGAATGCGAAAAGAGGCTTGAATCTGCAAGTAACGAGGAAGCCAAAGCGATTGGAGCAGAAAAAAAAGAGCTGGTTCAGCGCAGGCTTTCACTCACTCAGGAATCAGTGGCAAAAGTATACGCCCTCTATTCATTCCACTGTGCAGACGGTTCCGTGCGCAGTCTGCTGGACATCTGCGCAGAACGCTCAGGCGGAAAATATCCTCCCACAGGCACGGGTGACTGCTGCGCACCAAAACTGCTGGATTATGCCTTTTCACATGGACTAAAGCCTGTCAGCATGTGCGAAGTCTTTTACGGACGGGGCACACCCCACAAAATCTCAGGCACATCCTATCCTCCCTGCGACGAACGCTGCGGCATCATTCTTCCCGCCATGCTGGGACTGGAAATTCTCTACCGCGATGAAGATATTATTGTAGTAAACAAACAGAGCGGTATCTTGAGCGTTCCGGGCAAAACAGAAAAGGACTGCATTGTAAACCGGGTGCGCAGGCTCTTTCCCCACTGCATCGAGCAGCCCGCCGTCCACCGTCTGGACATGGAAACAAGCGGTCTGCTTGTCCTTGCCTTTACAAAAGAAGCCCACCGCAACTTAAACCGCCAGTTTGAGGCGGGCACTGTACAAAAAGAATACATAGCCCTGGTAGACGGCTTACTTCCCGCACAAAAAATCCCGGAACACGGCAGCATGGAACTCTACTTCCGCGTGGCTCTGGATAACCGTCCCCATCAGATGTGGGATGAAGTGTACGGAAAAAAAGCCGTCACCGAATGGCAGATAAAAGATGTTGAAACCTACTACGCCCCGGACGGTTCAAGGCGCAAGGTAACCCGGGTCCAGTTTTTCCCCCACACAGGCAGAACCCATCAGCTCCGTCTGGCAAGCGCAGACAGCCACGGCTTTGGCTTCCCCATCATCGGTGATACCCTCTACGGCCACTGTGCCCCAGGTGAACGCCTCATGCTGCACGCCCAGTCCCTCTCCTTCACCCACCCCACCACCGGAAAGCCCCTGTCCTTCTTCTGCAAATCAGATTTCTAGCCAGACACGAATGCGGTTGTTTTGACGCAGACACGATGTTTTTGACACAGATAAACTCAGATGCATATGTGCCCCTAGCACAAACGTCAATAACTTCCGCTTACGCAAACGGAGCGCAAGCGACGTATGGACGCAGATGCGGTGGTTTTGACACAGATGAACTCAGATACACGCAGATGAACGCAGATATTTTTTATCTGTGCCTCATCCGTGTTTATCACCGTTCATCTGTGTTCATTTGTGGTTTTCTGCTATTTTGCCAGACGAATGGAAGGCTCCGCAGGATAATTGATTGTGTGAAAAAATGGCGGGAAGCACAGATGAAGTGGACAAAAACAGACGGAAGGCAAG
>DFDV01000164.1 GCA_002369025.1 Treponema sp. UBA3819
ATGACTGTTTCTGCAGTTCTCGGTGCATTCAGCAATGAAAAAGAACTTCTTGATGTTATTGAAGCAAAATACCGTGAATCAATCCTCAAGGCAAAGAACCGCTATACAAACTCAGTTAAGCTTGGTCTGGACTTGAGCGGCGGTATGAACATCATCGTTCATGCAGATCTGGAAGCGGCTCTGGCTGCACAGTCAGATTCAAATGCGGCGATTGCAGATCCCGCTGCTTTCAAAAAGGAAGCTATGGCTCAGGCAATCGAAACATTGACCAGCCGTATTGATAAATTCGGTCTTTCTTCTCCGGTTATCCGCCAGCAGGGTGAAGACCGCATCTACATTGAAATCCCGGGTGCCGCTGACGGTGAAAGCGTAAATACGCTGATTATGGGTAAGGGTATCCTGAACTTCCGCCTGGTAGATAACGATGCAACTGATAAATTCAATCAGTATTATCAGACTCATGCTGCAAGTACTTTCAATGCAGACGGAAATCTGATTGATCCTTCAATCATTCCTGCTGACTGCGAAGTTATCGGTCTTTATACAAAAGATGATTATGGTCTTGATGAAAGAATCGGTTATCTCGCTGTAAAGAAAGAAATTGCTCTTGACGGAAAGTACATCAAGTCAGCACAGGTTACTTCTGACAATATTACCAACCGTCCCCAGGTTACTTTCGTTCTGTCTGCAGACCGCAACGGCGAAGAACTTTCTGGTGCAGAAATCTTTGCAAATTTTACCGGTGCACATGTTGGTGAAAATCTGGCAATCGTAAGCGACAACAAGATTAAGTCTTATGCCCGCATCAATGAAAAAATTGGCGGCGGACAGGTTGCAATCAGCGGCTTCAGCGTAGAAGAAGCTCAGAACCTGCAGAAGGTATTGCAGACCGCATGGCTGGCAGTTCCTCTGGAAGTAGAAAGCCAACAGGTAATCGGTGCATCTCTGGGTGACCAGGCTATCCGTCAGGGTGTAAAGGCTTTGATTGTCGGTTTGATTGCAGTTCTGGCATTTATGCTGATTTACTATCTGGGCGCAGGCTTCAACGCTATCGTGGCTCAGGTTCTGAATATGTACATCATGTTTGCAATCCTCAGCGCATTCAATTTGACTTTGACCCTTTCTTCTATTGCAGGTATGATTTTGACCGTTGGTATGTCTGTTGACGCTAACGTAATCATCTTCGAACGCATTAAAGAAGAATTGCGTAGCGGAAAGAGCCGTGCAGCCGCAATCGCAGCCGGTTTTGACAACGCTTTCTGGGCAATTATGGACTCCAACATCACCACCTTTATTGCGGCTATCTTCCTGTCACAACTGGGAACCGGCTCAATTCAGGGCTTTGCAGTCAGCCTTGCAATCGGTGTTGTTTCCTCAGTATTCACCGCATTGGTCGTATCTCGCTTGATGTTCGACTTCCAGACCGACGTTATCGGTAAAAAGAACATGAGCATCAGCTGGAGGATTAAATAATGAAAAAGGTAATTCATTTTAGTAAATGCTTTGTCGGCGCAGTTGTTTTGAGTTCTGTGCTGATTATCAGCGGCATTTTTTCAGTTGTAACCCGCGGAATCAACTTTGGTCTGGACTTTAAGCCCGGTATGATTGAAGAATTCCGTATTGACCCCACTGTTCTGGAACTGACATACAATGGCAGTGCAACAATTAAGGTTGACCCTGCAAGTACTGGTCTGGATCTGGTTATCTCTGGTGTAGGTGCAGAAAACCGCACGGTAAGCCTGCCCTATGCAGAAAATAAAACTGTTGCCGAACTGGCAGAAAAAATCAGCGGAGTTGAAGGCATCGTAACAAAGGTGCTTGACGGAAACGCTGCAACTGCTGACGGACTCTTTGTAAACTCAGCTGTTTCAACTACACTTGGTGCAAATCCCCTGCGCATTCATGCTGCTGACGAAAGCGTAAACGTGAATGCAGACGATGTACGCGCTGCCCTCAAGGATATTGAAGGTGCAGACGTAAAGACCCTTGGTTCCGGAAAGAATGCAAGCTATCAGATTCGTCTGGGCATTGCAGAAGGCGAAACACAGAAGTCAATTCAGGAAAAGACAAACCATGCTCTTTCTGCTGCATTTGGAGAAGACAAGGTTTCTATCGTCAAGTCAGACTTTATCGGTTCTCAGTTCAGCAAGAGCCTGATTCGCGATTCAATCATTCTGGTACTGGCAACGCTGGTACTGATTTGGCTCTATTCAACAATCCGCTTCCACTGGGACTTTGCTCTGGCTGCGGTTATTGCTATTATTCACGATGCCCTGATTATGATTACCTTTATCACCTGGACGCAGATGGAATTCTCCACTACAACTCTGGCGGCAATACTGACGATTATCGGTTACTCAATCAATGCGACCGTCGTTATTCTTGACCGCGTCCGCTACAATATGGCGATTGTGGAGTCCAGCAAATTTGTTGATATTCTGGACATTGCCCTGACGGAGACTTTGAGCCGCTCAATCATTACAACACTGACCACCCTCTTTGCGGTTGTGTCTCTCTTTGTATTCACGACAGGCACTATCCACGATTTTGCTCAGGCTTTGATTGTGGGCTTGATTAGTGGCGCTTACTCTTCAATCTTCATTGCAGGCGCATTCATTGCATGTGCCCGCCGTAAGTTTGTAAATAAGGGATTGACCACTTCTAAGGCAAACAATGTCGTTCAGTTTGAGGCATAAGGATTTTCAGCCGTGATTTTCATGACTGAACTATAGTGAAATAATTCTGATTCCCGCGTATCTACGCGGGAATTTTTTTATGACGGGGTGTATATGAAAGTAATTCGTGCAGATGTTTTGGGCTTTTGTGGCGGAGTGCGTCGGGCTGTTACGGCGGCGGAAAAAGCACTGAATGAGAATAAGGGCGGAAGAGTTTATACACTGGGGCCTCTGATTCACAATCCCGTTGCGCTGAATGAACTGGCCAGGCGGGGACTAAAAGTTCTTGTGCCGTCTGCGATTGAGTCTCTTTCAGCGGAAGATACTGTTCTTATCAGGGCCCACGGCGTTGCACCCCGCATGGAAGCAGATTTAAGGGAAAAATGCAGAACTGTCATCAATGCAACTTGTCCCCTGGTCATGCAGAGCCAGAAAAGAGCGGCAGACTGTGCGGAAAAAGGCTATGCAATTGTTTTTGCCGGCGACAAAGACCATGGCGAAGTCGTCGGAATTCAGGGCTATGCTGAGGCCGCCGCTCAGACTGCAGGAAAAAAATGCGAATTCCTTTTGATTCGCAGTGCAGAAGAAGCAAAAAATCTCTTTTCGTCTTCTATTCCGGAAAAAGTGGTTCTCCTGAGCCAGACTACATTCAGTATAAAGGAATGGGAAGCAATCTGCGCAGTCATGCAGGAAAAAGTTCCCGGCATTGAGATATTCAGTACAATCTGCCCTGCTACCCATGAGCGGCAGGAAGCTTTGACCCGGCTCTGCGCCCAGGTAGAAGGTGTAATCGTGATCGGCGGAAAAAACAGTTCAAATACCAACCGCCTTTTTACGACAGCCCAGAAATTGTGCGCCCATGCGGCACTGATTGAAACTGCCGCGGAAATCCCTGAGGACTTTTTCAGCCTTGAAAACGTAGGAATTACCGCAGGAGCAAGTACCCCGGACAGTGTTATCGATGCCGTGGAAAGTATTCTCCTGCAGGGGAAAAAAACTGAAAATAGAATTAAAACGGGCGGTCTGTTCATAAGCGGATTTTTCTGCTACACTATTTGATATCCCTTGCAATCCGGTAGGGGAAAGGAGTTTTATAAAAATGGCAAACGACGAACACAAATGTACGTTGGACAAAATCATCAGTCTCTGCAAGAGACGTGGTTTTGTGTATCAGGCGAGTGAGATTTACGGCGGTCAGGCCGGCGCATGGGATTACGGTCCCCTTGGCGTAGATTTTAAGCGCAATATTCAGAATGCCTGGTGGCACTA
>DFDV01000019.1 GCA_002369025.1 Treponema sp. UBA3819
TGCTCGTTGACTTTTTATGGGAGAAGATTTATGCAGAAAATTAAACTGATGAGCCACCTTGTTGCAGGTTACCCCAGCGATGAACTCAGTCTGGAAGCCGCCCGGGCTCTTGTAAAAGGCGGTGCAGACATTCTGGAAATTCAACTTCCCTTCTCTGACCCCAGCGCAGACGGTCCGGCCATTCAGACCGCATGCACAACAGTCCTCAAACGCAATTACAAAACCGCAGACGGACTCAACTTCATTTCCAAAATCAGAAAAGAATTCCCCCGCACAACTATCTATCTGATGAGTTACGGAAGCCTTATTTATACCCCTGGCGTTGAAAATTTCTGCAAAAAGGCCGCCCAGGCAGGCGTAAACGGAATGATAATTCCAGACCTCCCCTTTGACCACGACGAAGGCCTCACAAAATCATGCAAAGAAAACGGTATGATAAACATCCCCGTAGCAGCCCCTTCCATGTCAGCCGAAAGACTTAAAGTTCTCGCACACGCAGGCTTTCCCTACATCTACGCAGCCCTCCGCACAGGAATCACCGGAAGCGACACCGCAATCAATAAAGAAACTCTCGACTTCATCTCAAAAGTAAGCGAAGGCGGCTCCAAAATCTACGGCGGCTTCGGCATCTCAAACGGCAGCCAGGCAAAAGCCCTCGCATCCCATGTAGAAGCCATCGTAGCCGGAAGCGTCTTTGTCCGTCTCATCGCCGAACATCAGTCAGATTCAGCCCAACTCTCTTCCGCCGTCGAATCCAAGGCCCGCGAACTGACCGGCCAATAGTTTCCGACAGCACAAGCCTCTTTCCCCTGGCGGCACAGGCTATTGTACACAACCGCTATCTGTGCTACTATGAGTGAGTATGTTTTGCCTCAAAAAACAACTCCATAGATTCAGCCACTTGAAAAATACCCCCCCCCATTATACTATACAAAACACAGGGTATTACTTTTATTTTTGCTATGCTTCGGCCTGCACCCCGCTTTTTGCCAAGATACCGCTAAGAAAAAAGCCTCACACACACATGAAATCACCCTGTCCGTCGGCTACTCAGGCGGCACAGGTTATGAGATCAATGATTTCGCTTCGTTTTCAGCCGTTTACAGGCACACGCACGACCTCTGGCATCTTTCGCTCGGCATTCAAAATGTCTATACAAGCACCGACCTCACGGCGGCAATCGGCATAGCGTCACAGTTTCCATGGAAGTGGATAATCCAGCCGAATATCGCAATCGAAGGAATCTACCACTTCGGTTTCCTTTCGACAAAAGCAATCATGCAAGACATCCTTTTTACCGCAGAAGGCTCGCTTTTGCTCGCACCCACAAAAACAAAAATCAAATTCCTCTTCGGAAGCGCCTTCAACAAAACGGACATTACGGCACTCTCCTCCTATTCCCTCATCATCACGGACTACTATACCGTTTCTTCAGAAAGCATCTGCCAGACCATCAAAAACATAGACCTTGAGGCAGGCGTGCGCTCATTCTCATTCTTCTGCTACAATTTCTTCCCCATGCCCCAAGTCTTTCTTAACGTTGACTGGCACATCACCCCCTCTGTCTCAATCTCAAACAACTTTTCGATTCTCTACACAAATATCTGGGGTCAGCATAACGTGCAGATTGACCATCTTTACTATACCTGCGGAGTAACCTATGCCTTTTAAGAGAAAACATATTTCTTATTTGACGCAATTCGCCCTTTCATCGCTTATAACAATCGCATGCAGCCTGCTTGTTTCAGGCTGCTTTATGGAAAGTTACTGGACTTCAGAAAAATATGACACCCTTTTTGGATCGGGCTCCCCCATTGACAGCCGCGCAAGGTTCGAGGACATCACGCTTCCTGACACGTCGCCAAAATCCTATTCCGTAATGATTCTCTCAGACATGCACATAGGACAAGAAAGAGACGCTGATGATTTTATCGCTTACTTGCAGGAATATGTAAAGGCACACGAAAAGCCCCTCTTCTGCGCAAATCTCGGGGATTTAAATGGCAACGGCTCCCATGACCAAAATGCCGTCTATCTGAAAGTTCAAAAGCGCATTGAGGACATGGGTATTCCCGTATACTGCGTTCCCGGAAACCATGACACCTTTGACGGCGGAAACCATGGAGAATACTACATACAGGATATTTTCCACACATCCTTTTTCCGCATAAAAATCCATGACACATCATATTATTTTCTGGACACAGCGGACGGTACACTCGGATACAAGCAATTCTCCACCCTCAAAAAAGAAATGCGCACAGACCAAAACAGAAAAATCATGCTGACCCACTACCCGCTCTACTGCAATAATTTTACCCTCGAACTTGCAAACACCTATGAGCGGGCACAACTAATGGCACTCTATGCGGAAGAAAATGTCGCGTACGCTATCTGCGGACATACCCACAAGTATTTTGAATTTGACTTTGGAGCCTTTTATGAAGTCATCGTCTCGGCAATATGCGAAGCAAAAGGAAAGCGAAACTTCATCATCCTGACTGTTGATGAGCAGACCCACACCTACCTTCATCATGCCCAACAGTTCTAGTCAACTCCCGTAAATTTTCCCCATAGAATCCACGCCCCCGCGCATGCGTCACCCAGTCAGCTTTGCAAAAAACAAACCACAGATGCACACGGATTAACACAGATAAGTCACAGATAAAAATTAAAATCATCCGTGTCCCATCAGAGCCCATCTGCGTGCATCTGTGTCAAATCATCTACATCTGTGCCCCATCAGAGTCCATCTGCGTGTATCTGTGTCAAAACATCCACATCTGAGCCCCATCAGAGTCCATCTGCGTGCATCTGTGTCAATTAAATAAAGGATTTAAAAAGAAAAAAGCCGGCAGCTACCTACTTTCCCGCGTCAGCAGTATCATCGGCGCAAGAGGGC
>DFDV01000158.1:0-4532 GCA_002369025.1 Treponema sp. UBA3819
GGGGATGACCCTGACGTGACTGACGGCTGCCATGTTTTTGCAAGCGTGGAACTTTTTCCGGCAGTAGAAGAGGCTTGCGGTGATGAAGGCTGTGAGGTGACCATTGAGGGTGGAAAAGGTGTAGGCCGGGTGACAAAGCCAGGCCTTGACCAGCTTCCCGGACAGGCGGCGATAAACCATGTGCCCAGACAGATGATAAGGGATGCCGTAGCGGATATGTGCGAGGCCTGTGCTTTTTACGGCAGGGTGAATGTCTGCATTTCTGTGCCGGAAGGGGAAGAACTTGCAAAAAAGACCTTTAATCCTCATCTGGGTATTGAGGGAGGCATTTCCATCATCGGAACAAGCGGAGTGGTGGAACCTATGAGTGAGCAGGCTCTGCTGGATGCTCTGGAGGCGGAAATTTCTGTTATTGCCGCTTCCTGCAGGGAAAAGACTTATCGTCCCCTTATCATTACGCCGGGAAACTACGGAAAGGATTTTATTGCCCGTCACCCGGAGTGGAAGGATATTCCAGTGCTTCGCTGTGCCAATTTTATAGGAAACGCAATTGACCTTGCCGCCGCCTACGCTTTTACCCATGTAATTTTTGTGGGACATGCAGGCAAATTTGTAAAGCTGGCAGGGGGAATTATGAACACTCATTCCCGCATTGCTGATGCCAGACTTGAACTGATTTGTGCCCATGCGGCTTTGTGCGGGGCGGACAGGGAAACATGCGGCCGTCTGATGGAATGTGCAACCGTGGAAGCGGCGCTTGCTGTCCTGAGTCAAAAAGGCCTTGCGGACGTGACTTTCCGTTCTCTTGCAGAGTCAGCCCGCAGATACCTGAGCCGGCGGATAAACGGTGCCTATTCCTTTGACTTTTTCATGTTCACTTCCGATTATTGCTTCTAATTACTTCTAATTGCATATCCACCTTTAATTCACTATAATGTAAAAATCATCTGAAAATACAGTTTTCCGCTTTGGGCGGAGGCATGGAGCAAAATATGAAGGCTATTGAACTGGAAAAAGCGTATAATCCCAAGGATTTTGAAGACCGCATTTATGCGGAGTGGGTGGAAAAGGGATATTTCCGCCCTCATTCTGATCCTTCATCTCCTGTTCACGGCCAGAAGACAAATACAAACATAAAATATACAGTGGTCATTCCGCCGCCGAATGTTACGGGTGTCCTGCACATGGGACATGCCCTGAACAATACTCTGCAGGATGTTGTCGTGCGCTATCACCGCATGCGCGGAGACGATACTCTGTGGATTCCAGGAACTGACCATGCGGGCATTGCAACTCAGAATGTGGTGGAACGCGCCCTTAAAAAAGAAGGAAAGACAAGAAATGACCTTGGCCGCGAAAAGTTTATTGAACGCACCTGGGAAGTTACTCACGACCACCATGATACTATCGTAAAGCAGCAGAAAAAACTGGGTAACTCTGTGGACTGGACCCGCGAACGCTTTACCTATGACGAAGGTCTTTCCCGGGCTGTGCGTGATGTTTTTGTTACGCTTTATGAGCGCGGACTTATGTACAAGGGTCAGCGTCTGGTAAACTGGTGTCCCCGCTGTGGTACGGCTCTTGCTGATGATGAAGTAGACCATGTGGATACTCAGGGGGCAATGTATCATCTTTTCTATGAATATGCAGACGGAAGCGGAAAAATTGAAGTTGCGACAACCCGTCCTGAAACATTCTTTGGTGATACGGCGGTTGCAGTAAATCCCACGGATGAACGCTATACGGCTCTGGTGGGAAAAATGCTTAAACTTCCCCTTACCGGAAAAGAAATCCCTATTATCGCTGATGAATATGTAGACAAGGAATTTGGAACGGGTATGGTAAAGATTACGCCTGCTCATGATCCAAACGACTGGGAAGTGGGAAAGAGACATAATCTTGAAGTAGTAAATCTGCTGAACCCGGACGGAACACTGAATGAGAATGTGCCTGAAAAATATCGTGGCTTAAAATGCGAGCAGGCACGCAAACTGGTTATTGAAGATTTGACGGAAGCAGGTCTCTTTAAGTGTGAAGAAAAAATGACCCACTCTGTAGGTCACTGCTACCGCTGTAAGACAGTTGTTGAGCCTTACCTGAGCTATCAGTGGTTCGTAAAGATGAAGCCGCTGGCAGAAAAGGCTCTGGCGGCCTGGCGTAATGAAGATATCGTTTTCTTCCCCCGCAAATGGGAAAACACCTATACTCACTGGATGGAAAATATCCGCGACTGGTGTGTAAGCCGCCAGATCTGGTGGGGACACAGAATTCCTGCATGGTACTGCCAGTCCTGCGGAGAAACAATTGTAAGCCGTACAGATCCCGAATGCTGTCCCAAATGTAAGGCTGGCGCTGACCAGCTGCAGCAGGACCCGGATGTTCTGGATACCTGGTTCTCTTCATGGCTCTGGCCCTTCAGTACTCTGGGCTGGCCGGAAAAAACAGAAGACTTGGCAACATTCTATCCGACCAGTGCTCTGGTAACGGCATACGATATCATCTTCTTCTGGGTAAGCCGCATGATTATGGCTGGACTTGAGTTTACCGGCAAAGCACCTTTCCATGATATCTATATCCACGGACTTGTACGCGACAAGCAGGGACGCAAAATGTCAAAGTCTCTTGGAAACGGCATTGACCCCCTTGATATTATTGAACAGTACGGCTCTGATGCACTTAAATTTACGCTTTCATTCCTTTGTGCCCAGGGACAGGATATTCTGATTGATAACGAAAGCTTTAAGATGGGAAGCCGTTTCTGCAATAAGGTCTGGAACGCAAGCCGCTATATTCTGGGTAACCTTGAAGGCCGTACTCTGATTCCGGTAAAGGATGAAGAACTGACTGAACTTGACCGCTGGATTTATGCGGCCATGGACAAGGCGGTGCGTGAAGAAAGGGCAGCCCTGGAAAGCTACCGCTACAATGATGCCGCAGGTACCATTTATGAATTCTTCTGGAATTATTTCTGTGACTGGTATGTTGAGGCGACAAAACTTTCTTTCCGCGGCGATGATGAACACGAAAAAGACCGCGCAGTTTCTGTCCTTCTGAACGTACTGGAAGAAAGCCTGCGTATGCTGCATCCTTTTATTCCTTTTGTTACGGAAGAAATTTATGGAAAACTGCCGCTTGCAGAAATCATTGAAAACAGAAAGAAAGCTGGCAGCCAGAAAATTCTTCCGAATGAAGATTACAGCGGAAAACTGGTTACCGCTCCCTTCCCCCAGGCTGCAGATGGCCGTGTAAACGAAAAGGTGACGGGACGCTTTGCCGTTCTGCAGGATTTGATTCGTGCAGTGCGCGGACTTCGCAACGAATGTGGCATTGATCCGGCAACAAAACTTCACATCGCCCTTCAGATTGTTGCGGGAAGCGATGCAGAAGTCTGCCGTGAAAAAGTGGACATGATCTGCCTGCTTGCGGGTGTGGCAAAGATTGATTTTGTGGATGCAAAACCTGCCCAGTCTATCGGAGCGGTTGGAAGCGGCTTTGAAGCCTTTATCCTGATTGACGAGGGAATAAACAAAGACCAGCTTCTTGCCCGCTTTAAGAAAGATTCTGAAAAGGCTCAGGCTGAGGCTAAAAAAACAGAAGCAAAGTTAGGCGGAAGTTTTGCCCAGCATGCTCCCCAGGAACTTGTGCAGGCAGAACGTGACAAACTGGATGAACTGAAGCGCCGCATCGAAAAATTGACGAGCTACATAGCGGAACTGCAGTAGGCGGTATTGTAAGGAGGCGCATATGGCATATAAGTATGAGATGAAAGTTGATAAACCTGATTCCATGGACAAGGAGCATATGCAGCAGCTTAAGCATATCATTCTTGCGCCTTACATGCAGCTTTCTACCGGTCTGATTGGAAAAAGCCGTCACGCAGGCGGTAATATGTTCCGTCATCAGATTGATACCCTTGGAATCCTGATTGACTATGGTTATATTGACTCTGTTCTGCTCAAGGCTGCCCTTGTTCATGACACTGTGGAAGATATTCCCAGTTTTGACAGAAACGAAATCATCAATGCGGACTCCGACGGAAAAGAGGTGCTTGATCTGGTTCTTGAAGTGACCCGCCGTGACGATGAGACTAAAAGGTCGTTCCTGCAGCGCATTATCGATACCGGAAGCCAGAAGGCAAAAATCCTCAAATGTGCCGACCGAATCAGCAACATGATCAGTCTGGGCTTTGTGACCGACCCGGAATTTATCGAACGCTACTGTGACGAAACTGAATATTTTCTGCTTCCTATGGCGCTGGAAATTGACTACAACATGTACCATGAGCTGATAAGCCTGATTATGACCCGCAGGCGCTATCTGGAAGACGGCGGATATTTCTGCGAAACAAAAAAGAAATCTTCGGCACCTAAGGAATAATGCATGGCTTTTTCCCTATTGTCTAAAAAATCAAAATTCACTATCTTATAGATAAGAACTTTTTTTATAAAATTGCCGTCTGAGGACGGTTAGAGGAGTAATAGAATGGCTGATGTAAAAGTAGCTATCAACGGTTTTGGCCGTATTGGTCGTTT
>DFDV01000158.1:4593-5040 GCA_002369025.1 Treponema sp. UBA3819
GGCTTTCCGCCAGATGTTTGGTGCAAAGGGTTATGATGTTGTTGCAATCAACGATCTGACAAGCCCCAAGATGCTCGCTCACCTTTTGAAGTATGATACTGCACAGGGCGGCTATGCTGGAAAAATCGGCGAAGGCAAGCACACTGTAGAAGCTCACGATGGTGAAGGCGAAGACAACTACATCGTAGTAGACGGCAAAAAAATCGTTATCTACAAGATGCCGAATGCTGCTGATCTTCCCTGGGGAAAAATCGGCGTAGACGTAGTTCTTGAATGTACAGGTTTCTACACCTCAAAAGACAAGGCACAGGCTCACATTACTGCTGGTGCAAAGAAGGTTGTTATTTCAGCTCCTGCTGGAAATGACCTCCCCACAATCGTTTACAATGTAAACCACAAATCTCTCAAGAAGGGCGACAATATCATTTCTGCTGCTTCTTGTACAAC
>DFDV01000158.1:5081-5586 GCA_002369025.1 Treponema sp. UBA3819
CTTGTACAACAAACTGTCTGGCTCCGATGGCAAAGGCTCTCAACGACGCTTTCCCCATCCAGAGCGGTATCATGGCAACTATCCACGCTTACACTGGCGATCAGATGATTCTCGACGGTCCTCAGCGCAAGGGTGACCTCCGCCGTTCACGTGCCGGTGCTCAGAACATTGTTCCGAACTCAACTGGTGCTGCAAAGGCTATCGGTCTGGTAATTCCTGAACTGAACGGAAAACTCATCGGTTCTGCACAACGCGTTCCGGTTCCGACAGGTTCAACAACTATCCTGACTGCAGTTGTAAAGGGTAACGATGTAACTAAGGAAGCAATCAACGCTGCAATGAAGAAAGCTTCTGATCCCGAAACATTCGGATACAACGAAGACGAAATCGTATCTTCTGATGTTATCGGAATGCGCTTCGGCTCACTCTTTGATGCTACACAGACAATGGTAACAAAGATTGCTGACGGCCTCTTCGAAGTACAGGTTGTTTCTTGGTATGATAA
>DFDV01000096.1 GCA_002369025.1 Treponema sp. UBA3819
GAATCGTTTGTGGATGTATCGCCGTCAACGGAAACACAGTTATAGGTTCCCGCTGCCGAAATGCGGAGAGCTTTTTCCAGCATGGCAGATGAAATGGCGCAGTCCGTTGTAATAAGGCCCAGCATGGTTCCCAGATTGATGTGAATCATACCGCTGCCCTTTGCCATTGTTCCCATGCGCACTTTTTTTCCACCGATTGTGGTTTCCAGGGCGACTTCCTTGTAATGGGTATCTGTAGTCATTATGGCAATACGCGCTTCCTCATGACCTTTTTTTGAAAGTCCGTCAGCAAGAGAATCAAGTCCATTCAGGATTTTTTCAACAGGAAGCTGCTGTCCGATAACGCCGGTAGAAAGAACCAGAACGTCATCAGCATTGATGTGCATTTTATCTGCCACGGCAAGCGCTTCTTTCTGCGCATTCTCGTAGCCTTCTTTTCCGGTACAGGCATTGGCGTTTCCGCTGTTTGCAATAACCGCCTGAGCCTTGCCGTTGGCAATATGATCCCGGGTCAGTTTTACGCATTCAGCCTTAACGCGATTCTGGGTAAAAACACCAGCCGCATTGCAGACCTTTTCACTGTAAACAAGGGCCGTATCATTAGTTGTCCGGCTCGCCTTAATTTTGTTCAGTATTCCATTAGCCGTAAAGCCCTGCGCCGCCGTAACGCCGCCATCAATAAAAGAAAATTGCATATATATGCACCTCGATTACATAAATATGCAATAATTATACCGAACTTCTACAAGATATACAATAGCGCCGAAACCACAGATAGACAGTGATTAACACAGACACAGAGGCAAGGAACCACAGATAAACAGTGATTACACAGATAAGACACAGATATAAAAAATAAATAAAAGGCATCCGTGTCCATCCGTGTCAAAAAACCGCATCCGTGTCAAAAAAATAAAGCCCGCACGGATGCGGGCTGAAAAGCGTGACGGCAGCTTGACTGCCGTCAGATAAGGAAATTACAGGAGGTAATTTCCTTATCGTGCGTACTCTATAATTCGCGTTTCACGGATCATGGTCAGCTTGATTCTGCCGGGATAACGCAAATCTGTTTCAATCTGCTTTGCAATCTTCTGGGCAAGTTCCTTAACTTCGCCGTCAGGAATCTTTTCGTTGTTTACCAGAATGCGCAGTTCACGGCCAGCCTGAATGGCGTAAGCTTTTTCAACGCCCTCAAACTTTTCTGCCGTTTCCTCAAGATTTTCCAGACGCTTTACATAGTTATCCACTGTTTCGCGGCGGGCACCCGGGCGGGCAGCACTGATTGCATCTGCAATCTGTACGATAACTGCTTCAAGTGTGCTTGCCTCAACATCGTTGTGGTGAGCGGCAATTGCATTGATAACGCGGGGATCTTCACCCATTTTCCGTGCCATCTCTGCACCGACCTCTGCATGGTTCTGGTCACTGTCGCTTTCCGCACCCTTTCCGATATCATGAAGTAAAGCCGCTCGCTTTGCCAGATCTCTGTTTGCACCAACTTCCGCTGCCAGAGAAGCTGCCAGTTCTGCAACTTCCTTGGAGTGATTCAGTACGTTCTGTCCGTAACTGGTTCTGAAGTAGAGGCGGCCAAGAGCGCGGACACCGTCCTGACTCATATTGTGGATTCCAAGATCAAAGAGAGCCTTTTCACCCTCCTCATAAATCTTCTGCTGAATCTCACGGGTCACTTTCTGCACGATTTCTTCAATGCGGGCAGGATGAATGCGGCCGTCCGTTACCAGACGTTCAAGTGACTGCTTTGCAATTTCCTTGCGGACAGGGTCAAAACAGCTGATAACGACTGCTTCCGGCGTATCATCAATGATGATGTCTACTCCAGTCAGGGTTTCCAGTGTACGGATATTGCGTCCCTCGCGTCCGATAATACGTCCCTTCATTTCATCGCTGGGCAATGAAACTGTGGTCACTGTAATGTCACTGGTAACTTCCGTTGCCGTACGCTGAATAGTGGTAACAAGGATTTCCTGTGCCTTTTTTTCAGCGGTCAGCTGGGCTTCCTGTTCAATCTTATTGAGCAATGCCTGTGCATCATGGCGGGCATCGTTTTCAAGATTTTTAATGATAAGGTTCTTTGCCTCTTGCTGAGAAAGACCGGAAATTCTTTCCAGTTCAGAACGAAGGGTCTCTTCCTTGACTGCAAGCGTATCCTCACGCTTTTTCATTGCAGCCTGACGGGAAAGCATTTCCTGCTCTTTTTTGTCAAATTCAGCGGAACGCTTGTCTACAAGCTCTTCCTTTTTGGCAACACGGGCTTCATACTTCTGAACCTCAGCACGCCGGTCTCTGTTCTCCCGCTCCTGCTGATTTCGTTCACGAATGAGTTGGTCTTTTGCTTCAAGCAAAATTTCTTTTTTCTGTGCTTCAGCCTCTTTTATCGCATCCTGTCTTAAACGTTCAGCTTTTTGCTCTGACGCAGATAGTTGAAATCTGGCATATAACCAGCGAATAATCCATCCAAGAACAATTCCAGCAAGGGGAAGAACAATGAACAAAACCATATTCGTATTCATTATTCAACTCCTCTAGTTGTACAATCCCCGAAGTCCATGCAGCCACGGAAAATTGCACAAAAAATACGTGAATATTCTACTATAAGACTATTCTATTGTCAAACGATTTTTATGCGATATTGCACACCGTTTGCAAACTCATTACAATACTACATTATGAAAACAGAACTCATTAAAGATATTTTGACCTCCAAGGCAGACGGACGGACAGTCACAGTTTGCGGCTGGGTTCGCACAATGCGCGATTCTAAAAACCTTGTCTTCATTCAGGTAAATGACGGCTCTTGTTTCGCTTCCATCCAGTTGACCTATGACCGGTCAAATCCCGCGGCTAATGCAGACGCAGGTGCAATAGATAAAAGTCTGGCAGATGTAACCACCGGAGCAAGCATCCGCGCTACTGGAAAACTGATTGAATCACCCGCCAGCGGACAGTCAGTAGAAGTCACACTGGAAACGCTTACCGTACTGGGCAAGTGTCCCACAGATTCCTACCCCCTGCAGAAAAAAGCCACTTCCATGGAATTCCTGCGCGAAAATGCACATCTTCGTGCCCGCACCAATACTTTTGGCGCTGTTTTCCGCATGAGAAGCCAGATGGCATTTGCCCTCCACACCTTCTTCCAGGAACGGGGCTTCTTCTATATTAATACACCGGAAATCACCTGTTCTGATGCAGAAGGCGCAGGCGAAATGTTCCAGGTTACCACGCTCAGCATGGAAAAAATTGCTGAACTGGGCATTGAAAAAGGCGCAAAAGGCATGAAGCCTGAAGACGCTGCAAAAATCGTAAACTACGGAAAAGACTTCTTCGGAAAGAAAGCAAGCCTCACCGTATCAGGTCAGCTGGAAGCTGAAACTCTGGCGACTGCCCTGGGCCGGGTATACACATTTGGTCCTACCTTCCGCGCAGAAAATTCAAACACCACCCGCCATCTGGCAGAATTCTGGATGTGCGAGCCGGAAATGGCTTTCTACGATCTGGAAGACGACATGGATATTCAGGAAGAATTCATCAAGTACCTTCTGAACTGGGCGCTGACAAAGTGTCCTGCAGACATGGAATTCTTCAACAAGCGTA
>DFDV01000144.1 GCA_002369025.1 Treponema sp. UBA3819
CGGATATTTGCACCACCATGGCGGCGGCCCTTGAGTGAACCGACTGCGGCACCCACTGCAGAATAGGTATCTGTGTCTGCGGAAGAAACAACGTGAATGGTAAGTGATGAGTTGTTACCGCCGCCGTGCTCTGCGTGAAGGATGAGGGCCAGATCCAGCAGTTTTGCTTCTTCCGGCGTGTAGGTCTTGTCGCTGCGGATAAGGCGAAGCAGATTCTCTGCCGTGGAAAGACTTGAGTCCGGATTGTGGATGTACATTGATTTTCCGTCGTAGAAGCGGCGTTTTGCCTGATAGGCATAGGCAACCAGAGTACCGAAACGGGAAATGAGTTCAAGACACTGGCGCATAACATTTTCCAGACTGCGGTTTTCCGGATCCGGGTCGTATGAGTAAGATGCCAGAACGCCGCGGGCAAGTTTGTTCATGATGTCCCGGGAAGGAGCTTTCATAATCATGTCTTCTGTAAAGTTGTTGGGCAGATTGCGGATTGAGCCCAGAAGTTCATTGAATTCATTCAGTTCTGCCTGCGTGGGCAGCTTTCCGAAAAGAAGAAGATATGCACACTGCTCGTAGCCGAACTGATTGTGGGTTTCTGCATCGGAAATCAAATCAGCAACATCATAGCCGCGGTAGAGGAGTTTTCCCGGAACGGCGATTTTTTTGTCATCTTTGATTTCGTAGCCGACAACATCACCAATACGGGTAAGACCTACCAGAACACCGGTTCCATTGGCATTTCTGAGGCCGCGCTTGACATCGTATTTTGTGTAGAGGGATGGATCGATAGGGTCATTGCTTCTTGCAATTTCCGCAAGTTTGTTTACGATGGTCTGCTCACTCTGAATGGCAGAAGATTTGTCTCCAGACTGATCCTGATACTGCTGTTCCATTTCGATTGATGCCATGGCTACCTCTTGTTTTGCATAAGCAATGTATAATTATGCAATGTTTGCATAATCTTTTTCATAATTATACGGTTTTATGTAAATGTGTGCAATATGCTGAACTTAAATTGTCCTCTGCTTTTTATTACGTGAAAAGATTTACGGGCTCCTGTTGAGGAAGTTTTTGCGGCGTGCTAGAATAAGACATAATGCAGGTTAAGAAAAAAAGTTCAGCAAAAACTCCCTCCAGACGGACAAAATCTTCTGCAAGTTCCCGAACTGCAAAAAAACGAAAGGCAAAAAAGCCAAAGATTGTACTTTCTGCAAAAAAAGTGTATCTCCTTTCTGCTGTAATTATTGCAGTCTGTGCTGTAAGCCTCATGTTCAGCATTCTTACGGCACCCTCAGATTCCTCCGCTAAAAGTGAGATTACAAAAAAAACGACTCCTGCAGAAATAGTTCAGCCGTCACATTCTTCTCAAAAGCCCCTTACACCGTCTGAACAGCCTCTGTCAAAAAAGCCTGACCGTCAGCCTGAAAGCAAAAAAGAGACTGTTCCGGCTAATAAAAATACAGTTCACAGCCAAAAGTCATCTTCAGCGGCGACCTCTGTAGCAAAATCTGCAAGTATAGAAAAATCAGCTCATGCAGAAAAATCAGCCGGCCAGGAAAAGACTGCTCATGCAGAAAAAACTGTCTCCGCGGCAAAATCTGCCCCTGTTGAAAAACCTTCTCCCTCACAGGCCCTTGCCTCTGCCAGACCGGATAAGCCTGATACGCATCTGCAAAGTCCAAAGCCGGACAGACCGGAGCCCAAATCACCCTTTACCATCCCGCCTGCAAAAAACGGGGCCAGACTTGTCTTTGTCATTGATGACGCCGGCCTGCATCCGGAATATGTAAAGCGCTATACAGCCTTGCCCTTTCCCATTGCCATTGCAGTTCTTCCCCGGCTTTCCCACTCAAAGGAATGTGCCGCTTTAGTAAGGGCAGGCTACAAGGAACTGATGCTTCACCAGCCAATGCAGGCCCATGCCTATCCCAGTGGAAAAATTCCTGATCCGGGAAAGGGGGCAATTCTCCCGGACATGAGCACGGCCCAGGTTGCAGCGACGATAAAAGAGAATCTGGAAGAAATTGGCCCCGGCGTAAAGGGCTTTAACAATCACGAAGGTTCCCTGATTACGGAAAATGCCATAAAAATGGGGGCTGTGCTGGAAGTTGCTACTGAGCGGGGAATGTATTTTCTTGATTCCCGCACGACTTCCCACAGTGCCGTGCCTCAGGCTGCTCTGGAAAGGGATTTGCCCTATATTGCCCGCTTTGCTCCTTTTCTGGACAACAAGATTGACCGGGATGCCATGCTGAATGAACTTTACAAGGGTCTTGAAGTGGCCAACAGAAACGGCTATGCGGTTATCATCGGTCATGTGGATAAGAGTGCAAACATTCTGCCCCAGCTGCTGACAGACATCTACCCCTATCTGGTGCAGGCGGGCTATCGCTTTGCTTTTCCCAGTGAATTGCGCTAGTGCTGAAAAATCAAAGCCGAACCCATTTTTTTTCCGCAAGACGAATCAAAAAGAGAATGCCGCGGACGCAGAGTTCTATGCTCATAGCCATCCAGATGCCTTCAAGTCCGTATTTTGAACGCAGAAAGAAGGCGAGGGGGAGCCGGATCATCCACATGGTCAGAAAATTGATACCGCTGGGAATGAAGGTGTCGCCAGTTCCCCTCATGGCACCGCTTGCAATGATGCTGGCTCCATACAGGGGTTCGCAGAAGGCTTCTATGCGCAGAATTCTGCTTCCCAGGGCTATGACAGCAGCTTCCGGGGAGATAAAGGAAATCATCCGGCGGGCAAAAATGAACATGAGGGAGCCGGAAAAAATCATCAGGATAATGCCGGTAATGCTTGTGAGCCAGCCGAATTTCCAGGTGAGTTCTTTTTGACCGCTTCCGTAGCACTGGCCTGTGATGGTAGTTGCCGCCGCCCCCAGACCGTATGCCGGCATATAACAGAGACTTTCTGCCGTGATGGCAAAACTGTTTGCGGACAGGGCGGTCTGCCCCAGAGGACTTACGATTCTGGTAAAGCCAATCTGTCCGCCTGTCATAACCGTCTGCTCAAAGGCGGTCGGGAGCCCGATTCTGAGTGCGGTCGTAAAATAAGACTTTTTGAAGTAGATTTTTTCCTCTTTCCTCAGGCGCAGTATGTCGCTCTTCCAAAAAAGAAAGACGAGAAGAGGAAGGGTAGTTACAAGCCGGGAAATAAGGGTGGCTATAGCGGCTCCTTTTACTCCCATGTTCAGAACATAAATAAAAAGATAATTGAAAATGACATTGAGGACACCCATCAGAATCTGCATGGTGCTGGGAAATTTCATGTTTCCCGAAGCCTGCAGGGCACCCGAAGCAAGATCGTTGAACTGGATAATGGGAATGCTGAGGGCAAAAATAAAAAAGTATTGAAATGAATCTGTGTAGATTTCTTCACTTCCTCCAAGCCAGCGGGGAACAAAAGGTGCAATGGCCGTGATGACAAGGGTGAGGATGACCGCCCAGGCTGCATTAACAAGAACAGAAACTTTCAGAAGATTCCGGGCCTCATCTTCTTTTCTCCCTCCGATTGCATGGGAAATCTGAACGGTAAAGCCCATTGCACAGGCAAAACAGAGCCCGTAGAGGAGCCATGTGGAAGACGCAACCAGTCCGATTGCAGCGCCTTCCCTTTCTCCCAGGTGCCCGACCATGGAAGCGTCGATGCAGGTCATTAATATAGTAGAAAGCTGGGCAAGAATGACGGGGAGACTTAATTGTCCGATCAGAGCAAGCTGTTCTTTAAGCAGAAGTCTTTCCCCGCGCCTCATGCGGTCAAGCAAAATTGATTCCATATAGAGCAAGTATTGTACAGCAAGAAAGATACGCAGACAAGCCCGTGCGTCAGGGCAAACGCATTATAGATATC
>DFDV01000195.1:0-3233 GCA_002369025.1 Treponema sp. UBA3819
CTCCAGTGCAGTTTTTCGCCGTCGGCATCCACCGGCATTTCAAAACAGTCATGTACTTCAACCAGCTTGTCAAAAATCTTGTCACGAACCTGCAGAATTTCTCCCTCATGACAGACATAGAGTTTCAGTTTACCGTCATATTCACCGTCAATGGCAAAACAGGACTTCATCAAAGCCCGTCCGGTAATGAGGCTGGTAAGATTTGAAGAAGAAATATGGAACAAAGGAGAAGGCAGTGCACTACCCCACAGCCGGTCGCAATAGCCTGAAGATTTTCTGGGGATGACTGTGTACTCTACACCGTTTACATGAACAACACCTGCAAAAACCGTCCTTGCACCGTTTGCAATCCAGAAACTGTCTTTTTTATTGTGCAGAGGCAGCGATGAAATATGTTTTTCAAAATGCAGATTCCAGTCTATGGCACCTGAATTACAGAGAAGTTCCGGAGACTCCCTCAATTCCCTTTCAGTTACCCGAATAAAGCCGTTAAGATGTTCGTCGCCAAAAGAACAGTCGCCTACTTTAAATTCATTTTCATTTTTTATCCACTGTAGCTGAGCCGATGGCATAAAGCGGTTAAACTGTTTTCCGTCCCTACCGAATATACCGGCTTTTACCAGAACGTATGAAGGCTGAACCGCTTTTTCCTGGGAAGCAATCCGTGAAGACTCCATGCCGGCCATAGCATACTGCAAGTCGGAATTGGAAAGAGAAAGTTTTGAAGTCTGGGATAAAACAGGATTTTTTGGGGAAATTGCGGGATTTACCAGATATAACTCAATGAAAAAAGAGCGTTCTTCACCTGTGATTTTATTAACGCCGACAAAAGTATAACGCCAGCGCTCATAGCCATTATGGCGTAACTTGCCTTTCAGGATATAGTGTTCATAACGCAACTGTTTTTTTGATACGGCCATAGTGAATTCACCCTTACTCATATTTTCGGCAAAGTTCACAAAGTCTTCACTGTTTTTTTTATCAATCAGCCGTAATCAGACAAAGCAAAAAATACGAGAAATATTATTTGAAGAATTTATTGAGAGTCTTTGAAAAATCTGCTTTTTCTTCAGGAAAATTATCGTCCAGATATTCAAAGCATTCTACAGCAGCACGCTGAACATGCTCATACCAGATTTGATATAATTCAGGCTCAAAATTTTCTCCAGGATACGGCGCACCCTGAACGTCAGATACAAGCTGACGCAACATCTTCACACACTGTTCATACTTCTTGTTCATACGCACTCCTGCTTACAGTCAGTTTACAGGCAAATCTGAATTTTCGCAAGACTTTTAAATTCAGCCTACCATTCTTCCATAATTTTAAGGCCGCTGGATGTTCCGATACGGTTTGCACCAGCCTCAATCATTTCCCTTGCAGTCTCCGCACTACGGATTCCGCCGCTTGCCTTAACGCCCATGTCTTGCCCAACGGTCTGCCGCATGAGCCTTACAACCCGCGCACAGGCACCATTAAAGACACTGCGTCCATCCTTATCTTTGGGACTTCCAAAACCTGTGCTTGTCTTTACAAAATCCGCTCCTGCCTTTTTTGCAGACTTACAGGCTTCCACAATCTCTTCATCAGACAAATAGCAGGTTTCCAGAATGACTTTTACAAGCGTACTGTGCTGCACTTTTTTTCCAGCCTCACGGACAGCCTGAACCACACAGGAAATATCACGCTCAAGGTCATCAAACCTGCCCTCTTTTGCCGCGCCGATGTCAATGACCATATCAATTTCTCCGGCACCATTTTTGACGGCATTTTCTGCCTGAAAAGCCTTATCTTCCGCCGCATCCGCTCCCAGAGGAAAGCCTACTACCGTGCAGACTTTAACATCTGAGCCGGCAAGCAGAGAAGCAGCCAGTGCCACGTGAACCGGATTTACGCACACAGAAGCAAATCCATACTTTTTTGCCTCAGAACAGATTTTTTCTATATCTTTACGACCTGCAAGAGGAGACAGCTGAGTGTGGTCAATCATTTTTGCAAGTTCTTCTTTTGTTATTGCATTCATATTATCTATATAATAGTCACACAGGCTCAACGCGTCAATGCTGAATCAGACGGCTAAAGCAGACAGCATGTCAGAACAGACGCCATAGCAAAGCAGGCTGAAAAAAGCACAAAACAATTTAAGATTTTTTTAAGCAAACAGATTTAAAATTATATTGAAAGACTTTTTTTTATCAGGAGATGTCATGAAAAGTTTAACACTCACTCTTAAAATTGCCATTCTTGCAGCAATCGGAATCATCGTTTCATCAATCGCCGTTGCAATTATAGCAATCAATCTCAATTCCGGTGAAATTACAGACTTGATTACAGAACAGCTGGAAACCACAGACATGGGCGTTATGGAAACTCTTGCAACCCGCAAGATTGCCGTTGAACGCGCCACCTTTGCCCTTGCAGACAAAACCCGTCTGGCAACCGCCCTTGATGAAGATGACAGGGGCACCGCAGAAATGCTTGTTCAGGAAGAAATAGACGCCCTGCATGTTGATAACCTTTTTGTTACGGACGCAAACGGTATTGTATTCGCCGGCGGAAAACCCGGTGCTGACCTTTCGCAGTCCGATGTTGTAAGCGAGGCAATCAAAGGCCGGGCCGCCGTCAGCTATGAGGCGACTGAATTTACTTCTTACGGAATGCTCGTTGCCCAGCCTGTCTTAAAAAGCGGCCGGGTTGTCGGTTCAGTTGTCTGCGGCTACGATCTTGACAACGACTTTACCAGTGAAATCAAAAAATCATACAAGGTTGAATGTACTGTTTTTTCCAGGGACACCCGTGTTGCAACGACACTTGGAGCTCATGTAATCGGCACAAAGATGGACAACCAGACAATCATTAACACTGTAATGAAAAATGGCAGCAACTATAAAGGTGACGCCACTGTTGACGGAAAAAAACACCTTTCAATCTACGTTCCCCTCAAAGACGGAAGCGGTAATGTAACAGGCATGCTTTTTGCTGCAAAACCAAGAAGTGTCATTGATGACGCTTCCCGTAAAATGATTATGGTTATTCTGCCGGTTGTAGTCGCCCTGATTGTAGTTCTTATCATCATTTCATTCATATTACTTAAGACCATGCTCAAGCCCCTTATCGGTGTGAAGGATACGCTGATAGATATTTCAAGCGGAGACGCAGACCTGACCAAGCGGATTGAACTCAAATCCCAGGATGAAATCGGCGACGTTGTTAAGGGCTTCAATGCCTTTGC
>DFDV01000195.1:3355-10228 GCA_002369025.1 Treponema sp. UBA3819
GGTGAAGACATGGCAAGTGCCGCACAGGACACTGCAAGTTCAATCACCGAGATTATCGCCAACATCGAAAGCATGCATCATCAGATTGAAGGACAGAAGTCCAGCGTAGACCAGACTGCAGGTGCCGTAAACGAGATTGCTTCCAACATCGAATCTCTGGAGCGCATGATTGAAAGCCAGTCTTCCGGCGTAACCCAGGCGAGTGCTGCCGTTGAGCAGATGATCGGAAACATTTCTTCCGTAAACAGCTCAATGGACAAGATGGCAACATCATTCAACGAACTCCGCGCCAACTCACAGGTTGGATTTACCAAGCAGCAGGCTGTTAATGACCGCGTCCGCGAAATCGAAAGCCAGTCAGAAATGCTGCAGGAAGCAAACGTGGCAATCGCCGCCATCGCAAGCCAGACAAACCTGCTGGCTATGAACGCGGCTATCGAAGCAGCTCACGCAGGCGAGGCAGGAAAGGGCTTTGCAGTTGTTGCTGACGAAATCCGTAAGCTTTCTGAAACATCAACCGCCCAGTCTAAGACAATCGGCGACCAGCTGAACGGCATCAAGGAATCAATCTCTCAGGTTGTTACCGCTTCCGGCGAGGCAAGCAGCGCATTCGAGTCTGTTTCTCACAAACTGGAAGAAACAGATGCACTTGTTATGCAGATTAAGGCCGCAATGGAAGAGCAGAACGAAGGTTCAAAGCAGATTACAGAAGCCCTGCACAACATGAACGACAGTACCGTAGAAGTTCGCAACGCTTCTTCTGAAATGGAAGAAGGAAACCGCATGATTCTTTCTGAGGTAACAAACCTTCAGAATGCAACCATGGCGATGAACGAAAGCATGGAAGAAATGTCAGTCGGTGCCCGCAAGATTAACGAAACGGGAGCAACACTGAGCGACATCTCCGGCAAGGTAAAGGATTCTATCAACCAGATTGGTGAACAGGTAGACCAGTTCAAAGTGTAACAATTGTTAGCACAGTCTAAATATGTTCTTATACTGCAAGAAAATACTTGCATTATTGTATATTGTATGTTATTTTAAATGTATACCATAATACAGAGAGGTACTACTATGGCATACAAAATCGACGCTAGTGCATGTGTAAACTGTGGCACTTGTGAACCGGACTGTCCGGCTGGAGCAATCAGCGAAGCTGACGGACACCGCCAGATTGACGAGAGTGCATGCTTGAGCTGCGGCACTTGCGCATCTGTTTGCCCTGCATCAGCAATCGCAGAGGCATAAGATTAAAAAACCTATCGGCTTGACCCGATAGGTTTTTTTTTGTACGATTTTCACATGTTAAAAAAAATCGCCAAAGGTTATAAAAAATATTTCAGTTCAGCGGCAAAAGTTCTGTTACTTTTGGCAGCATGTACGCTTTTAGGTGCCGCAATCGTTTATCCGCTCTGGTTTTTTGCCACTTCCAGCCCAGCCGCTTACACCATTACAACGCTGATTATTATTGCCCTTATCCTTTCATTTCTTCTGATAAAAAAAATCAAAAAAGCGGGTATCACGGCAAGCCTTCTGACTGCAGCCCGCATTCTTACCGTCATTCTGGGACTCTACGCAGCCATTGAACTGGTACTGCACGGAAAACGCTTTCTTGCCCTCCCCGTTCTCTTTCTTATGATTATTGTCTACGGAGTGCTGACTTTTGGCCGCGAGAAAAAATAAACTTTTCATTTTCTGTCTTTCTGCCTTGTTCTGCACACTTTTCGCACAAGAACAAGTACAGGAGAAAATGATTATTGATTTTAACTATCTGCCTGTCATGGAAAGTCTGAATCCCAGAATTCCTCTTCCCGAAGAAAAACGTTCCATTCAAAACTATGCTCTCAAAGACTTCAGTGACGATGTAAGCCTTGCATACAGGAATGAGGCAGCAGGCAAAAAGGTAAATATTCTCTTTTACCGCTACAAGGCAATAAAAGGAGATACCCTTCAAAGCGTGGCAGCCCGGCTGAACATTCCCCAGGAAACACTGGCCACGGCAAACGGTCTGGAAAGCCCTGATACAGTCCTCACGGGCCTTGAAATGCTTTTACCGGCTGCACCGGGCCTTTTTATTCCGCAAAAGCCAAAAAACGCTTTAGAAATTCTGCTTGAAAGGGAATTTGCCCCCCTCGTCTCCGGCTCACCCGTCTGCATCATAAAAGAACGCACATTTTATTTTCTTCAGGGCCAGCACTTTACCCCTACCCAGCGGGCTTTTTTTCTGGACACCTCCATGAAAATGCCCCTGTCTGATTTTGTGCTCTCTTCAGATTTCGGTTACCGCATAAGCCCCATCTCAAAAAAATGGAAGTTCCACTCAGGCGTTGATTTAGCGGCGCCAGAAGGTACCGATGTTTTTGCATGCAAGCAGGGACTGGTAGCGGAAATCTTAAAAAATGACCCCATCTACGGAAACTGCATTATTCTTCAGCATGCAAATGGCATGACCAGTGTCTACGCCCACCTTTCCCGCATCAGCACAGAAAAAAATGCAAGGGTGTCCACAGGAGAAAAAATCGGTCAGGTAGGAACGACAGGTGCATCCACCGGCCCCCACCTGCACTTTGAAATAAGACTGAACGGAAAGCCCGCAAACCCGCTCAAAAAATAATTGACAAATTTCTTTCATATAAAGATTTGAAGCCTATACAGTTTTTTTAAAATCATTTATACTGACAATAGGACTTCTTATAGTGATGATAAAAAAGCACTTTGCAAAAACAGTACTCATCTCCTCACTTTTTTTTCTGCTTTCCGCATCCTACGCAGAAACATTTCGGGTGCGCGCTGTTACTCCGGTAGATATTTCAGACTTATTTACCGAAGTTCATGCAGAAGCAGGCATTAACGATGCCATTCTCATCTCCCTGCCAAAAGACATGACCTATATCAGCGGAATTGAACTTCACTTTAAGATTCCGGAAATCGTTGCTTCCTGGCGGGACACAATCGCCTACTCCCTCTACGATGATCTTTCTCCCCGTCCAAGTGCAAAAAATATTGACTACAGCGGCACAAGAATCACCGTAGGAACATTTCCCGGCAGACTTTCCCACACAATCTACATTCCGCTGACAGAAGGCATGGAATTAAAGGACAGCCCCTATCACGAAAAAATTGCCGTCATCCCCAATACAAAAGAACGTCTGATCTTTTTCAGAATGCAGCTTGCAATGAAGGGAGTTCCGGAAGCCTTTGAAAACGCTACCTTTGAATGTACGGCTAAACCAATCCTCATCAATAAGGGAAAACTGAACCTCACCATCACAGAACCAAAATCTGCCTCTAACCCCTATTCCGTGGTCATCGATGCAAAACCGGTCACTCTGGAAAAAGATGGTATTCTTCTGGGACTGGGCGAACATCATCTTTCCATCACAAGTGAAAACTACCGCAACGAAGTCCGCACATTCAGGATTGAGCAGGCAAAATCAACCAGTCTGACTGTAAACCTCCGCGGCATCACCCCCCTGCTCAAAATTGCAAGCCCGGAAAATGCCCAGGTATCTCTGGACGGAAATGCCGTGGAAAACACCAAAACTGCATTTGAAATTAGTCCGGGCGAACACACAGTACGCTTTGTCATCGGCGACTACGAAGTTGTACGCACGGTAACTGCCGTAAACGGCCGCACATACAATGTAAATCTTTCCATTGACGCAACTGTTTCCGAAGAAGAATAAAAAATTCCTTCAAAAACAACATTTTTGTCTTTTTTCTGTCGTTTTTTTCTAAAAAATATGCTTTTTTCTTTAAAAATACTAAAGATTTTTACACATGCAGGCGATAATATAATTGTAGGGCGCAATTATCCCCTCCCACCCATTGTTGCCCTACTGCCTGATGGGCATAGGCCGGCGAAAGCCGGTCTTTTTTTTGCTTTTACATCCGGTTTGACAGTCATTAAACAAATCTTTACAATATAGTAGATATGTCAAAAATTAATAAGTCTACCTACGTGCTGGTTTTCGGCCTGTTTTTTTGCGCAATTCTTTTTGGCGCCGGACTGGGAATCGCACTTGCGCAGACAAAATACATCATAGATAACGAACAGTTTACAGAATTCTCCACTGCCCTTCCAACCAAACTTCTGGATATCAACGGCGAACTAATCACCGAACTGGCAGGCGAAGAGCGGCGCGAAATCATCAGCATAAAAAAACTGCCCCAGCACATGCTGGACGCACTGATTTCCCGCGAAGACAGAGTCTTTTATCAGCACCACGGCTTTACCGTAAAAGCAATTCTCCGTGCCGTTGTAGGTAAACTTACCCGCCGCTCACTGGGTGGTGGTTCAACGCTTACCCAGCAGATTGCAGGTACCCTTTTCTGTGACCGTACGGACATGTCATATACCCGCAAACTCAAGGAATTGTGGTGGGCCATTCAGATGGAGCGCCGCTACTCAAAAGATGAAATCCTTGAACTCTACCTGAACAAGATTTATTTTGGCGGCGGCACCTACGGTATCAATGCGGCCAGCAAATATTACTTTGGGCATGGAGCAGAAGAAATCAGTCCTGCAGAAGCAGCCATTCTGGTCATCCAGCTTTCCAATCCGGCCTTCTACAATCCCTTTGACTATCCCAACCGCGCAATGGCCCGTCAGGAAGACGTACTCAACACCATGGTTGCGGCAGGATACATCACCCGAGAAGAAGCAGATGAATCCTTTGATGCATACTGGGGAACCTTTGATTTTACCAGAACGGGAAGTGCCGCAACATTCAGCCACGATGACAAGGCCCCCTGGTTCAGCGAGTATGTGCGCCGTGAACTGGGAGACATGATTTACGGAACGGATGACATTTATTCTTCAGGCTTTACCGTAAACACAACTCTGGATTTGAAACAGCAGCAGGCGGCTCAGGAAACAATGGATTACTACATCGCCTATGCAAACCGCGAATACCAGAAATCCACAGGCGAACGCAGAAATGAAGCCTTTAAGATCTACACTCCCCTTTCTGAACTGATTGCCCTTACCTTTAACATTGGAAATCTGAAAGTCTCAGAACAGAGAAACGAAACTATTTCCCGCGCAACCTATACACACACATTAAATCCCGTCATCGATGTATTCAGCCTCATGTTCGGTCTGGACAAACTCAAAATGAGTGTCGTAAACAAGTCAAACACCGTCACCAAGCAGAATGTCAGCAAGACAACAATTGAAGGCACCATGGTTGCCCTGGAAAACGGCACCGGACACATTACATCCCTTGTAGGCGGAAGCAAATACGACAGCGAAAACCAGTTTATCAGGGCCATGCAGGCAAAAGTACAGCCGGGTTCATCCTTTAAGCCCCTCTACTACAGTGCGGCAATTGACAGCCGGCAGTTTACGGAAACCACCGCAATTTCAGACACGCCGGTCGTATTCCACACCGCAGACGGCCGCCCCTATGTGCCGCAGAACTTCAAGGGCGAATATGAAGGTGACGTACAGCTCTGGTATGCCCTCTGCCGCTCCATGAACATTCCTTCACTTAAAGTACTTGACGGAATCGGCTTTGACGCCGCCATTAACCGCGCCGTATCTTTGCTGGGTATTTCTGCAGAAGAACTTCCCACCCGCGGTTTTGTTCCCGGCTATCCAATCGGTCTGGGCGTCTGTTCTGTGCGCCCCATCGAAATTGCCCGCGCATACACAGTCATTGCAAGCGGCGGAAAGGAAATCACACCAATTGCAATCCGCAGCGTAGAAGACCGCAACGGAAACGTATTCCTGAATCCGGAAAAAGAACTGCGTCAGGCACAGGCGGCAAAAGGCCAGTCAATTCAGGTCATTTCTCCCCAGACAGCTTTTATCATGACCGATTTGCTGCAAAATACAGTCTCCAACGGCGGTACTCTGGCAAATCCTTCCAACTGGGGCGCAAAATTCCGCTATACCGATTCCCGCGGAAAACGCTACACAATGCCCGCAGGCGGAAAAACCGGTACAACACAGAACTGGGCAGACGCATGGACAGCAGGCTTTACCCCCTATTACACATCAGTCTTCTGGTTCGGATTTGACAAGCCGGGTCAGTCTTTGGGCTTAAAGCTCACCGGTTCAACACTCGCAGGTTACGCATGGTCTGACTTCATGTCAAAGGCAAACGAAGGTCTGCCCTACAAAGAATTTGAACGCCCCGCCACAGGCCTGATTCAGGCGACAGTCTGTTCTGTCAGCGGCGGCATCCTGACTCCCGACTGCGGCGACCACAAAATTACAGCCTGGTATCTTGAAGGTACCCAACCCACTGAAATCTGTACCGTCCACGCAAATTCCACAAGCGTCCGCACGCTGGCACTTTTCAGACTGGAACGCGAAATGTACAAAGCCGGCTTTGCAGGCGAAATGCAGATAAAAGACAACGAGCCCCTCCGCTTTGACCTAAGCCTCGTTTCCGGTGGCGCACAGACCGGCTTCTCCAGCGACTACACCACCCCCACCGAACTCCAGCTCGACGAAAACGGAGTCGCCCCAGATTACAACTTCCTGCTTGATTAAGGAATTCGCCAGTTTTGGGCGTTCCCCTCCGGTCGCTTTCGCTCCCTGCGGGTCAGGCTACTACAGGTTCTGTAAACAAAAAAACGCCAGCCTTAGGGAGCGGCCCTGCGAAGCAGGGCAAAAACAGTCCGGTGGACTGTTTTTAGCGATTCTCCGAGCAACTGTGTTGCGAAGGCCAAAAGCAAGACTGGCGTCATATCAAACACACACCTGCAAAACACATCCGTGTCCTATCCGTGTGTATCTGCGTTAATCTGCGTCTACTTACTGATCATTAAATTCACTTACAAGCGCGCTAACCGTAGCCTTAGCATCTCCGTAAATCATTACAGTATTGTCGTTTGTGAAGAGCGGGTTCTCTACACCAGAGA
>DFDV01000124.1 GCA_002369025.1 Treponema sp. UBA3819
GAATTTAAAATTAGGCTTTATCCTATGTAAAGGAAATCGCATGACCGCTCAGGCGGGATTTTAGAAGGAGGCTGGCTATGAAAACGATGGTGTATATTTTTGATACAAAGGTGCTGGAAGATAAAGAACTCTTTGACAAACTCTACAAGAAAGTTCCTGCCTACCGCCAGAAAAAAGTAGATTCTTACGCTGGGGAAGCAGAAAAGCGCTCCTGCCTTGGAACCGGACTTGTCTTTTCCCATGCAATTCAGGAAGCAGGTTTTTCCGAAGATGAACTGAAGATTGCCTACGGTGACAACGGAAAACCCTACTTTAAGAATGATCCGGACTTTCATTTCTGTCTTTCTCATTCCGGTGAGCGGGCTATGTGTGCTGTTTCTGATGAACCAATCGGCTGCGATGTGGAATTGATTACTCCCGAAAAGGATACTGACCTCTGGACCCGGCTGGAAAGCTATGCAAAGGCTACCGACATTCCTCTCTTTCAGCTGATGAATCAGCAGTCTCCCTTTAGCGGCAGCTGGCTCTTTAAGGAAATTGACCTGAAGGACGGCTACAAATACATGACCTGCAGTCAGGAAGAGCTGTCAGATGATCAAATCACAGTGTACAAACTGACCTAAAATATGCTATCATCACCGCATGAAAGTTGCAATTTTTTTCGGGTCAAAATCAGACTCTGAGACGATGAAGAAATCCGCCGATGTTCTCAAAGAATTCGGCGTGGACTATAAGGCGTACATTATCTCCGCACACCGCGCAGGCGCCTTGCTCACAAAGACCATCGCACAGGTGGAAGCAGACGGTTGTGAAGTGATTATCGCAGGCGCAGGTCTTGCGGCAGCCCTTCCCGGCGTAATTGCCAGTGAAACGGTACTGCCTGTCATCGGCGTTCCTCTTGAGTGCATCAATCCCGGAAAAAGCAACGGGCTTGCCGGTCTGGACTCCCTCTTTTCCATTGTGCAGATGCCCTCTCAGATTCCCGTGGCAACCGTAGGCATTGGAAACGCAAAAAATGCCGCCTACCTTGCGGTGGAAATTCTTGCGATAAAATATCCTGAACTCAAAAAGAAACTGGTTGACTTCCGCCACAAGCTCGCTGATGATGTTGAAAAAAACGGCGGGCTGGGTGTAGAACTCTAAGCGAAAATTTTTCTAATATTTCTTATATATGGAGACCAAAAATGGCAAAGAAAATTGATTACAAAGATTCCGGCGTTGATGTTGAGGAAGGCTACAACGCAGTAAACGAATATAAAGTTCATGCAAAGCGCACTGCAATTCCTGGACTGCTTACAGAACTGGGCAGCTTTAACGGCATGTTCGAGATTCCCAAGGGCTATAAGGAACCGGTTATGGTTAGCGGTACCGATGGCGTTGGAACCAAACTGGACATCGCTTTCCAGATGGGAAAATACGACACAGTGGGAATTGACTGTGTTGCAATGAGCGTAAACGATATTCTCTGCTCAGGCGTACAGACTTCATTCTTCCTGGATTACGTGGCATGCGGCGAACTGGACGCAAAGGTTGCCGGTCAGCTGGTAAAAGGCGTTGCAGACGGCTGTGTGGACGCAGGCTGTGCCCTCCTTGGCGGTGAAACTGCAGAAATGCCCGGCTTTTATGACAAGGGAAAGTACGACCTTGCCGGTTTTGGCGTAGGCGTAGGCGAAAAGAGTGATATGATTACCGGCAAGGCAATCGCAAAGGGCGATGTGCTGATTGGACTTTCTTCCACCGGACCTCACTCAAACGGTTATTCACTGATTCGTAAGCTTGTTACTGATTTTTCAGAGCCCTTTGGAAGCGGTGGAAAAAAGATTGGCGAAGTGCTTTTGACACCGACCCGCATTTACGTCCGCCCTGTTATGGACGCTCTCAAGACTTTCGGAAAAGCCATTCACGGTATGGTACACATTACCGGCGGCGGCTTCTACGAAAATGTTCCCCGCATGTATGCAAAGACAGAAGCTGGTAAAAAGCAGCTTATTTCCGTTATCAAAAAAGACAGCTGGGAAAAGCCCGCAATTTTTGCAGAACTGGTAAAACGCGGTGCTGACGAAGAAGGTATGTGGGGCACCTTCAACATGGGAATCGGATTTGTACTGGCTGTAGCCGCCGACAAGGCAGATGAAATTATTGCCCACTTCAACAAAAATGCGGCAAAATTTACTACCGATGTACAGAAGTCTCTCGGAATCCCTGATATGAAAGCCTATAAAATCGGCTATGTTGATGAAAGTGACAAGGACCTGGGCAGCGAACTCAAAGGCAGTCACGAAGCAACTAAACTGATCTAAGTGCACAGGGGAGGATGATTATGCAGATTGCAGTGCTTGTTTCCGGCGGCGGAACAAATTTACAGGCTCTGATTGATTACGAAAAATCTCATCAGGATTGTCCCTATCACATCTGCATTGTGATTGCGGATACAAAAAAAGCCTTTGCTCTGGAAAGAGCCGAAAAAGCGGGCATTGCAAGAAAAATCGTCTCTCCTGTTGCTGTCCTTGGTGCGGAAGAAGCAAAAATCGCCTCAAAAGAGGCTAAGCGGTTAGCGGTGTCAGATGCCGCCCTTTCCGCCGCAAAAGAAGCTGGTGCCGATGCAATTGTGCTGGCGGGCTGGCTTACCGTTCTCTCTGGAAAAATCATTACAGAATATAGCGGACGCATCGTAAACCTGCATCCCGCCCTGCTTCCGAAATTCGGCGGCGTAGGCATGTGGGGACATTTTGTGCATGAAGCAGTCCTTGCCGCCCATGAAAAAGAAAGTGGCTGTACGGTTCATCTTGTGGATGCCGGATGCGATACGGGTAAAATTCTTGTACAGAAAAAAGTGCCAGTCATGCCGGACGACACGCCGGACAGCCTTTACGCCCGCATTGCTCCCCACGAACACGAAGCCATGGTAGAAGGCGTCTGCCTGCTTGCAGAAATGCTGGGCAGGTAATTACTGTCTCTGAATATAGGTTGCCTTTGGCCGGGCGGTAATCACAACGCGGCGGTTTGCGGCACGACCTTCTGCAGTATCATTTGAAGCGATGGGAACGGTACCGCCGTAGCCCCTGTAAGAGAAAATGGAGCGGGGAAGTCCGTTCTGCACTAAAACATCAATAATCGTCTGTGTACGCTGCACGGAAAGTTTCATCTGGCCTTCAGGCTTATTCACGTCAGCGGTATGTCCTTCCACCAGAATTGTATAGGCATTGTCTGCATTTACACCCTTAAGGGCTTCAGCAAGTTTTTGCAGTTTTGGAATCTCTGTAGATAAAAGTTCAGCACTGTCAGCAATAAATTTTAAATCGTAGAGGAACTGCAGGCCGGGAATGGCATCGATGATGATTGGTGCGTCTGCATCAGCATAAAAACGCTGCTTTACGGTGCGGTAGTCTGTGTAGTAGGCTTCATCTTTAAGGGGAGCGGAAACAGGTCCGACAAGTTTGTCTTTGTCCAGAAGAATTACCACTTTGCCCTGGCGCAGAAGCTCAAGATTTTCCGGTACGGCAAGAATTTTCAGAGCGTCCTTGCGGGAAAGAACCGGGTCCGTGCGGAATCTGCCGTATACCTTGCGGGCATGAAGATGGATGGGGTCGGTACCGATTCTGTCCTGATACAGAGATTCGTTGTCTGACCAGTGGTAGAGTACCATCTGCTGCATGCGTTCCAGTTCAGGGTCACCCATGTTGCGCTCGTAAATCAGATTCATTTTTTCGTCCCATATCTGGGGAAAGAAACAGGGCTTTACATCGTCTTTTATGAATTCTCCCTGTACGGGCAGCATTCCCCTTGCGTCAATAATGATTCCGCTGTAGGGGCGGCTTGCTACATCTTCAATAGGCTTGGCATTTTTGTAGGGAATGTGGTGGCGGATCATCAGGTCGGAAATGCTGGTCAGTTTAATCGTGTGATTTGTACGCAGTTCACTGCCGCCGTTTGCAAATACACCCGGAGTTCGGGCTCCCGCATCAATAATGTCCGTAAGCTGTTCCAGTGTAATGTCATCAGAAAAGACTAAATCTCCCAGCTGCTGGTAGGAATTAACGTAGAGGGAGAGCAGGGGGTCTTTAATCAGTTCAGGCAGTCCTGTTTCAATCCTGTTTACTGCGGAATTTTTTCCGGAAGGCATTTTGATTCCGGCCTTTTCCATATCAAGGGAAACGGCAGAACTGAATGTATTCTTTGTCCAGTCGATTGTACTTGCGGAAGAGATGGACACAGGTGCCTTTGCCGTAAGCTGTCCGGTTAGGAAAAATCCCAGAGAAAAAGCGATTATATATCTGCATGAAAAAAAATTCACTTTCATCGTTTTAAGTTTCGGCTTTTTTTACGGGAATGTAAAGCGTTTTGCCAATGGAAAGCACGTCATTCTTCTCTATATTGTTCTTCGTGCAGATATCGTCTACCGAGCAGCCGTAGAGGCGGGAAAGAAAATAGAGCGTTTCTCCCTTTATGACGGTGTGGGTTATGACTGTATCTTTTACCTGTGGCTCAGGCTTTGACCTCTGCATCGTGCTCAGGGCGATTGCAGCCCCTCTTCCCATGCCGACTGGCAGGCGGATATTGTAGGGAGCGTCAGGGGGCGTACATTCGTGAACCAGGGCGCAGTTGAGCATTTTGAGGGTGGTGTAGTCCATCCTCAGTTCTGAAGCCAGCCTTTTCATGGTAATGTTTTCTTTAACGGTCACATAGTCAAATTCTGCAAAGCGGGTGCTCTTTGTGATTTCGGGCAGTTGTATGCCGTAGTCTCCTCCATTTTCAGACAGTTCACTTATGGCAAGAAATTTAGGCACATACTGTACGGATTGGTCTCGAAGCAGACCTTTTTCCGCAATGTACCAGAAAGTTTTTTCAGGAGCTTTTTCCAAAATCCTCCGCATGGCACCGGCTCCGCAGTTGTAGGCCGCAATGGCAATGGGCCAGTCTCCGAACATTTTGTAATTGTCCTGCAGTTTTGAGAGAGCCGCATCGGTGCTTTTCCATGGGTCAAGGCGTTCGTCAATCCATTCATTCTTTTCCATGAAGGGCTTTATACTGTTTTCCATGAACTGCCACAGTCCCCGGGCTCCGCTTCTGCTTGTTGCCAGGGGCTTGTATTCGCTTTCTACTACGGGAAGATATTCCAGGGCAGGAGGCATATTGCGTTTTTTCAGTTCCTGACGGATATAGAGTCTGTAGAGTTCACCCTTGTCCAGAGTCTCCACCAGGGCTTTTTTTGCATATTCTGTGCTGGTGTAGGAAAGGATGTATTTTTGAATCATTTCCTGGGCATAAGGCTGATCGGGAACAGTGATTCCTCCGACATGAGTGAGGGCTTTTGAACTTTTTGATTCCGTTTTTGTGCTGGCCGTCGTCGTCTTTTTCTCTGTAGTCACGTTTTCTGTTAATGAGGGAAGCAATTCGTCTATATATTTTTCTTCCTCAAGTGTTGCCGCCGCAAGGGGGAGGGTAAAGGTGAGGGCAATGGCAGTTAATGCAGAGAGTTTCATATAATCAGTATCGGCAGAATCTCAGTGCAGGTTAAAGGGATTAAAGTTTTTCGCCGTAGTAGATACCAGCCCATTCCCAGCGGCCATGAATGTCCGGGTCTGCCGGAAAATTAACCTTGCGGAAGTAGAGGTACCAGACATTGATGTACTGACTCCAGCCGGTAGTGCGCAGATATGCTTCGTTGGGGTTTGAAGAATCGTCCAGTTCCTTTGCATAGCGGATACGGTTTCCCCTCATGAAGTTGCGCATGGAAAAATATTCCAGTGCGTTTGCGTCAGATTCACTTGCCTTCCAGCTCATTGCAAAGAAATTTACCTTGGAACGGTATTTGTCCAGGGCCCGCCAGTCATAGCGGCTGATTGCATTTTTAACTGCTGTTTCCAGGGCATCCAGACTTTCAAAAGTCCAGTCTTTTGACGATTTTGCAAAGTCTACCATCTGGCGGGCATTTGCATAAGCGTCCGGAATGCCGGGAATCTGAATGGTTGAAGCGTCAGGTTGTTCCAGAAACTGAGAGTAGGATTTCAGAACCTGATTCCATTCGCCTTCTTTTTCGTATTCAAGGGCAAGCCGCACGTACATTTCCGTTGTGGAAACATTTGACGGAAAACGGCTTACCAGTTCGTTAAAATAGGAAATGCGGTTTGCCGGTGTCTTGCTTATCTGAATTAAATGCTGCAGGCAGGAAAGATGCACTGATTTTCCCTGTACCAGCAAATCCGGATAGTTTTTCAGAATGCGCTCAAAATAGTATTCTGCCACAGGCTCCGCTCCGTTTTCCAGATAGGTTGATGCCACCATCAGAAGCCAGTAGGCATTGTAAGTGTCCTCGGGATGCTCTTCTACCCAGTCTGTCAGAAAAAGGGTCAGGTCATTGTAATTCTTTGCGCTGTAGAGGTTGTTTGCAATGCGGTTGACTACTGCGTAACGGGTCTCATCAGAGAGTGATGTATCATGCAGGAGAAGGTGCAGCTGATTTTGAATTTCATTCCATTCTTTTTGCCGGGCACGCTCCTGACTGTCTTTACAGGAAATAAAAAGGCAGGCTGCCAGAAAAAAACAGATACAGCGGATTCTTACGGACATACTTTAAATGTAGCAAAGAACCCTTCATTTTGCAAGGCAGTTGCTATTTTTCAATAGACTTTTACTTGTTTCTGCGCTATTCTATTGTATTAGTACACTGCTAGTAGTGTCGATGTTACACAGAGGAAGCACATGAGAAAGATTAAGGTACCGATTTTGAACATTCTGCTTGCCGCCGGCTTTATATGCATTTTTGCGGGGCTTTTTCTGCTTGTACATCCCTTTGCAGGAGTAGGCAATGTCACTCCCTTTGTGAATGTCTGCCTTATCATCTTTGGCGCACTCTGCTTTTATTTTGCCCTTATCAAATATCATCATGCGCCGCTTTTTTTCTTCGGACTCTACCTCTGTCTGGCGGCAACACTCTTTCTCTTTGTCTCGTCAGGCTTTCTTCCTGTCGGCTGGGATAAACTCTGGCCGAGCGGTGTGGCGCTTTGCGGTATCTGCCTTATTCTTACCTGTCTCTTCCGCCATCACCGCCTGCTTTCAGCCTATTTTGTCCCCGGCCTGATTCTCTTCCTCCTGGGTGACTTTTTCCTGCTTTTTTCACTGAATATCATAGCTATGTCTTTCCGGGAATTTATGTCCCGCTGGGGACCGCTTTTCCTGATAATTGCAGGCGTCCTTCTGGTGGGGCTTTTTCTCTATCAGCAGAATCCTGTCATTCCTTTTCCCTATGAGCCTGAGGCTGATTTTTCTGATGACGAGGTGACCGGGGAATGAAGAAAATTTGCTACGGTGCATTGATTGCCCTTTCAGCAGTTTTATCTTTCTCATGCGGTTCTTCAAAAACAGCGGCAGAAGCAGGCAAAACGGAGACGGCCTACGAGGCAGATCCTTCTGAAGCAGTTTCCATTGCCCTTCCGGAGCGGAAAAATCGTTCCTATTTCAGTTCCATTCCAGAACAGGCTGTCGCAAATGTTGAAATCGGTTCTCCCGACACTCTTAAGACGGCAATCAACCAGCTGAAAAAATCTCCGGACACCATTACAGAGGCGGAAAAAGTTCTCCTTTCTGTTGCCATTCAGATTCTGCAGATTGTCTGGCAGACTGAGTCTATTCCTGCCGCCCTTCCTGAAATTTCCGGTACAAATCCCTACCTGGGTGCCATCGAAACAGCCAGACAGGGCGTGTATGATTCCAGCACAGGTAAAACTGACTTCCTTACAAAAGTCCTGCCTTCCCTGGTGCTCATTACTTCAGAAATCCGCAATGACTATTACGGACAGGCAAAAAGCGATTTGCAGTCTGCCTTAAAAGACAGAAACGACTCTGTCCTGGCCCAGTATCTTATGGGTGTGCTCTGCAGAAGGTCTGGTGACTACAAGGGGGCTGTAAAGGCTTTTGATCAGGCACATCAGATTGCCCCCGGCTGTTTTGAGGCCGCCTATGCCCTTGCCCAGTCAAAACTTCTTACCGGAGATGCAAAGGGTGCTGAGTCTGACGCAAAGGCACTTCTTCAGGGCTACGGAAATAACCGCGAACTTCTGAAACTTGCTGCGGAAGCGGCATATAACGCAGGTGACATGGATGCGGCTGAACAGTATGTAGCCCGGGTTCTTCAGCAGGAAAGTGAAAATACCTACTATATATTATTCCGTGCAAAAATCCTCGTAAAAAAAGGTGATTACATTAAGGCAGCCTCCCTGCTGGATGTATATGCAAGAAGCGATACCGTTTCCCGCGACTATCTGGTGCTTCGTACCAAAGTGCAGAAGGACTGGAACCGCAACAACGCCGCCGCACTTTCTACAATTGAACAGGCTTTAAAGCTCTATCCTGACGATACGGAGATTGTCCTTGTGGCGGCAGAACTTTCTTCCCAGACGGGTGCAAAAGTCGGCGGTAAGACTGCCAGCGAACTTGCCGCAGAAATTCTGAAAAAAGACCCAAAAAATGTTTCTGCCCTGCAGATTCAGGTTGTTGAGATGCAGCAGGCCCACAATTACACCGGCGCTTACAGAGCCAGTTCTACACTCATGTCTTTGCCTTCTGCGCCGGCTGACGCTGTCTATTCTCATATTGATATCTGCCTCATGTCAAACCACAAGGATGAAGCATGGGATCTGGCTTCCCGTCTTTACAGTGAACATCCCGGAGATGAGGCTGTGGTTCAGTCTTACATTCATGTGCTGGTATCTACCGGCCGGAATCAGGAAGCCTCCCGGATTATTTCCCAGCAGCTTTCTTCAGCCAATGCCCGCATGAAGAGTTTTCTCTTTTACGAGCGCAGTTTCCTTGCAACTACGGAAGATGCCATTCTCGGCGATTTGCGGTCAAGCCTCACTTCAAACCCCCGCAACAAGGATGCCCTGATGCGTCTTTACCAGGTCTATTACAATAAACGGGAATACCGCAAGGCCCAGTACTACTTAAAGCAGGTTGTAGCACTTTCTCCCGGTGATGAAAATCTTCTTGTCTTAAATCGTGATTTAGATACTCTTCTTGCCAGATGATGTCTTGACGGTTGTATCTGTAAAATGCTATTCTTATACTGCTTTAAATTCCACTAATTAGAAAGGAAGGATACAAAATGTCTTTTGTCCCATTTCTCCAGGCTGCTGCGGGTGCAGGTCAGCAAGGTAACATTCTGATGACAGTGCTTCCCTTTGTACTCATCATCGGAATCTTCTATTTATTCATCATTCGTCCTCAGAACAAAAAGCAGAAGGAAACCGAAAAGATGATTAACGCGCTCAAAAAGGGCGACAAGGTTATCACTATCGGCGGTATTCATGGCGTTGTTCATCAGACGAAAGAGAAAACTGTTATCGTCAAAGTTGATGACAACACAAAGCTTGAATTCAATCGTTCTGCAATTGCTTCTGTTGTTCTTGATAAGCCGGTAGAATCAAAATCATCTGCAAAGAAATCAGAAAAAGCAAAACAGGCAGAAAAGAAAGCCGAAGAGGCTGAAAAAACTTCTGAAGAAAATGCTGCTTCCGAAACCGTTGAATCTGCGGCAGAAACAGCAGGCGAAGAGGCTAAAAATGAATAAACGAACTCGTTTTGTTATCATTCTTGCAGTACTTGCTGTATGTTTCTGGTTCCTGTGGCCGTCAATCAGCTGGTATGTGCGCACTCCCAAAGATGAGCAGACTCTGGCTTTGGGCTCACTGGAAAAAATCAAGGATTATTCAACGGTAAAAGCCAGTGAAGATGTAAATGCAATCAAAAAAATTGCAAATGAAAAGTCTGACGCT
>DFDV01000024.1 GCA_002369025.1 Treponema sp. UBA3819
GGCGGCTGAATCTCTTTTGAAAGAAAATGATTGGTAAGATATTCCTCTAAAAAGCGCTTTTCTTCTTCATTCAAAAGAGTCTTCAGCATAGAACAATTTCCATTTGTAAGCCTAGTGTTCCCACATCCTTGTCATAAGATTTGAATTAGTTATTTCACCGTCAGAGCAGATAACTTTCCACTCCCCTATGTAAGGGTAAGTTCCCCTCGCTGTCCTTTTAACCGTCCCAAATTCTTCCATAGTGCCATTATACTGAATTTTAATGTTAGATTTAGATACCTTGTCATAATCTACTATATCAGCAAATGAATAATAATATAGTTCTTTGAGTGATTTAGGAAGTGTAATATTTTTAAGATTTTCGCAGAATTGAAACGAAAACGGACCAATACTCTCTATTCCCTCTTTAAATTCAATTGAGATAAGGTTTTTGCAGCTTCCAAAAACACCGTTAGCTATATAAGAAACCAGACCAGGTACTATGAATTTTTTAAGTCCTGTACAATCTCTAAAAGCACTTTGTTCTATTGAAAAGCGGCCGCTTTTCGGCCAGACAATACTAGAATCCTCAAGTCCACTACAGCCACAAAAAGCTAAATCACTTATCTCAGTCAGCGTCGTAGAAGGCAACTGCACATACTTAAGGTTTTTACATCCACAGAAGGCATATTTCCCAATAGTCGTGATACCATTAGGAAAAAATACTTTTACAATAGAAGTATTCTTGTATATATCTTCAGTGTACTTTCCGCTGTTATCCACACAACCAATCATATTCCTCTCAATAGATCCACTCAAGTTAGTCATTCCGCTCATATCCAGAGTGAAGTTATTTTTGGTATTTGCAAAGGCCGTCTTTACATCATCGTTAAAGGAAAGAGTTGTGGCAGAGCTATCTGAAAAATAGGCTTCACAAGTTACGCCATCTTTGCTGGTAAAAGAAGACTTGTTTTTTGTGACATAGGTATTAAATTCTTCCAAAGTGCCGTAAAAGTCAGCCCATCTGGCATACACAGTCGTGTCAGTAGTAAGCGGATTGATAAAAATAAAGGGGACATTACATTCCTTGTCCATATACCAGCCTACAAAGCTTTTTTTATCCTTTGTAGGGTTTGTCGGCTTTTTGGGGTAGGCTCCATACTCAACCGTCTCACTAACCACTACAGAACCGCCGTTTGTCTCGTAGCGTATGGTGTGACAATTTTCCTCAACTTTCCAGTTTGCCACCAGCGTAAGGTCTTTTGTTACGGGAAGCTCAAAATTATAGTAAATGCTAGAAACTGTCTCACCATTTTTTTCATACCAGCCGGCAAAATCACAGTGCTTTCTCTGAGGAGCCACCGGCTTTTCTTCGCTGGTTATTGCGCTTCCATATTTAACGGTAATTGTTTTTTTAATTTCCGGGGTAAGATCGTTTTGCCAGTAACCGTCGCCACTCAAAAAAGTAACCGTACATTTCTTTTCTTCCTTCGGTGAGTCATCGTCGTCATTCTTACAGGAAGCAAAAAATCCCAGAAGACAAACCGCTGAGAAAAGAGTCAGTATCAGCAGGACTGTAGATTTACATGAAGATTTTCCTCTTGCCTTACACATCACAAAGCCTCCTTTGAAAACTTCGCGTTAGCGGTCGTGCAGGAGGCACGATATCGCAGTTTTGCCGACGGCAAAATCTGCATGTGATAAAAAGTACACGGAAGTACTTTTTATCACGCCTCCTTATAAACTCCGCGTTAGCGGTCGTGCCTCTTTGTTAAAACTATCAGAGCCACCCGGTTTTATTTTGTACGCAAATACACCTTTGAATCACTTATTTCACCGTCAGAACAGACAATGGTAAAGGCGTCCTTTCCGTTGCTGACAGAGGGTATGCTAATTTTCTTAAACTGCTCCATAGTACCATTGTACTTTATTTTTGTGTTGCCGAAAACACTTTCCAAAAAGGCAAATGGATGCAGGGTCTTTAGCGATGCAGGAAGTACGGGTACTAATTTCTCTATGCCGGCAAAAGCATTTTCACCAATTTCTTCCACGCCTTCCGGTATAACCACGTTGGTAAGGTCGTCATTATCCTGGAAACTGCTGACACCAATCTTTTTGAGCGTATCCGGAAGTGCCAGTTCTTTCAGTTTGCATTTTCTAAAGGCTTCATCACCAATTATCTCGAGTTTTTCCGGTAATGTCACATAGCGAATATCAGCATCATAAAAGGCTTTCTTACCAATTTCTTTTACATTGTAAGGTAATATAATTTGTTCTAACGACCGGGAGCCTTCAAAAAGTCCCTCATCTATCTTTGTTAATGTACTTAATCCTGAAATGTTCAGTTTAAACTCAGGGTCATGGTTAGAATAGCGACGGCCCTTTTTTTCCTTAAACCAGGTGCAAACATTATCCTTGTTCTTAGACAGATAGGTTTCATCGCCCCCGTATATGTAAATATCGTCGTATTGGTCAAATACCTGTTTAAACAATTCCTCAATCTTTCCCCTCCAGTCCACTATGTAGGCATAAAGGGTAATGGGTTCGCTCACCCTCGTTGTAGCAAAATCAAAAATCTGATTGAACTTAGTGCTTGTAAACCAGCCGGCAAAAACCTTCTGCTTACTCATGTCCTTGGGTGCACCCGGATTTGGAACAAGCTCTCCAGGGAAAATATAGACCGGATCAGTTTTTAGATAATCATACGTAGTATCAAATGTAATCTTTATCTTAGCCTTATAGTTCCAGCCCGCAGAGAGCACTATATCATCAGTAATTTCCTTACCAAAAGAATATGCTTGCGTAGAAAGAGCGCTTCCTATCGGCTCATACCAGCCGGTAAAGCCCGCTTCATCGCTTACAGGATCCGCAGGTTTTTGCTCAAAACCTGTACTTCCGTAGGGAATGGTTATTACCTTGTCAAAAATTTTGTTTTCACCTTCCTTCCAGTAACCGCCTTTTCCGCTTCCATCGGTTGTATGAAAAGTCATCGTCACCGTTTCTGGTGTCTTTTTACTAGGAGAGTCATCGTTGTCGTCATTTTTGCAGGAATATATTGACGCACAAAAGACGGCCATCAGGAAGATACCCAAGACCGCCTTCCATGCGGCATTCCATTTTGTATGCCACATCATTTTCTTGCCTCCTCTTTTCTAGCCAATCACGCTGCCGTTACCCGAATTGCTGCCGGAACTTGATGAAGCATTATTTACCGTCTGCTTCTTCTGCTTACGGGAAAAGGCCCATGCAAGTGCCGCTCCAGCAATGCCGCCCAGGGCTATTCCCAGTCCCGTCTGCCAGTTTAAGCCAAACTGGTAGGTTCCGCCTGCCACTGCTTCAAGGTCATCCTCATCCAGATCCATCATTTCTTCAGAGTCTGTTTCCGGCGCGCGTTCTGCATTCTGATCATTGCATGCCTTTTTCAGCTCCGCTACATCCAGGTCAGGATAAGTCTCATGCAGTTTTTCCAGGGCTTGGTCCAGACTGTCTGACTCACTGATGATTTTTTCTACATTCTCAAATTCCGGGTTTTCTGCTACTGCACGGATGGTTTCTTCTGAGCAGCCTGCCTGCTTCATGTTATCTATAAGTTTCATAATCCAGCCTCCGTTTTACCCTGCTTCCGCAGTTCTTATACTTCCTCTATCAGCAAATCGTCTGTCTTTCCGATGCTTGCCTATACTATGCCGGCTCAGTTGCGTTCTGGAAGCCCGGACTACTGTCCTTCGGTGCGTCCGCAGGCGTTTCCTTCTTCTTAACAGATGTATTGACCAGGATCGCTACACTGCTGCCTGCAATAGCTCCAATCAGCGGACGACCCATAGCCGAACAGCCTATCGCTACTGCCGCACCTAATGCCAGTCCTGCCCAGTTCTCTTTGAGCCAGCTGCCAAAACTTCCGCCCGCCACCGCCTCAAGCTCATCTTCGGCAAGTTCCACTACTTTCTCGCTTTCCGCGTCAGCGGCAATTTCCCGGGCCTTCTTTACATACTCATCAAACTGTTTTTTCAGTTCTTCATATTTCAGCAAAGGAAACTTTTCACTCAGTTTGCGGCAGGCTTCATCTATATTGCTGCATGATGCTATGATTTTCTGAATTTCTTCGATTCCAAACTCTGTTTCAAAGTCTGTCAGTGCATGGACATCTGCGCCATTTTTTACGGCCATTTCATACAGATCTTTCTTATCCAGCATTTCCATATACGCCTCCGTTCAAAGTTTCTGGTCTGCCGGGCATCACTTGTTCCGACTCTTGCCTTTTTCAACCTTGTCTTTCCTCTTACACTTATTTATACGCTGATAAGGGAAGAAAGGCTAATAAAATTAGGATTTTTTTAAGATAAAAAAGACGGCCATAGGAAAAATCCCAGGACCGTCTTTCATGCGGCAGTTTTCACTGCCTGCCACATCAGCTTCATTTTTATCTCTAACCGATTACGCTGCCGTTACCCGAATTGCTGCCGGAACTTGATGAAGCATTATTTACTGTCTGCTTCTTCTGCTTGCGGGAAAAGGCCCATGCAAGTGCCGCTCCAGCAATGCCGCCCAGGGCTATTCCCAGTCCCGTCTGCCAGTTTAAGCCAAACTGGTAGGTTCCGCCTGCCACTGCTTCAAGGTCATCCTCATCCAGATCCATCATTTCTTCAGAATCTGTATCCGGCGCGCGTTCTGCATTCTGATCATTGCATGCCTTTTTCAGCTCCGCTACATCCAGATCAGGATAAGTCTCATGCAGTTTTTCCAGGGCTTGGTCCAGACTGTCTGAGTCACTGATGATTTTTTCAATATTTTCAAACTCCGGATTCTCTGCTACTGCACGGATGATTTCTTCTGAGCAGCCTGCCTGCTTCATGTTATCTATAAGTTTCATAAGCTTACCTCCGTTTTACCCTGCTTCCGCAGACCTTATAATTCCTGTACGAGTGACGGAAGAATCGTTGATGCCGCAAACAGTCCCAACGTTGAGCCCATTCCCATTCCGCCACCGCCAGCAGCTTTTGCATTTGCATTTGATGCGCCCTCGCCCTGGGCGGCCATTTCGGCCCCCTGGCCCTCTGCGGCCTGGCTTGCTGCACCTGTACCTTTAGCAGCAGCCGCGCCACCTTTGAACTTACTGTACATTGCCATGCCGCCTGCCGCCAGTGCCATACCTGCTGCCGCTCCAACCAGAATCGGCCAGTTCTTCTTGAACCAGCTGCCGACACTTCCGCCGGCAACAGCCTCAAGATCATCCTCGTCCAGGTCAACAACATCCTCGCTGTCCGGATTTGAATTTGCTTCAAGCTGGGCATCAACTTCCTGCTTTGCATCTTCTACCGTTTTTTTCAGCCATTCCTTGTCAAGTTGTGGATAGGTCTCGCAAATAGTATCTATCGCTTCTTCCATTGACCCGCAGGAAAGGATCAGGTCTTCCACCTTCTTCAGGTCTACGGCATTTACAGCTTCTTCCGTAGCACCCTGCTGCCTGTAGAAATCTTTCAGTGCCTTTTCGTCTATAATTTTCATAGTACCTTCTCCTTTCTATCCTAGAAGTTATGACTGTTATCAGTCTTTGCGTCTGCAGGCGTCTCTTTCTTCTGCACCTGCTGGTTGACCACGCTCGTCAAAGTAGGCGCCATCGTCATACCAAGCAACGGCTGTCCTATTGCAGTACAACCGACCGCTACCGCCGCACCTACTACCAGTCCTGCCCAGTTCTTCTTGAGCCAGCTGCCTATGCCTCCACCAGCAACAGCCTCAAGATCATCTTCGTCCAGGTCAACAATCTCCTCGCTTTCCGAGTCACCGTCATTTTCCTGGGCCTTCGCTACATACTCATCAAACTGTTTCTTCAGATCCTCGTATTTCAACGAAGGAAACTTCTCGCACAGCTTCTGGCAGGCTTCCTCCATAGTATCGCATGATGCTACGATTTTCTGGATTTCTTCCACTCCATATTGTGTTTCGAAATCTGCAAGTGCCTGTGTGTCCACGCCCTTCTCTATTGCCAGTTCATGCAAGTCATTTTTATCTATCATTTCCATAACACACCTCCATTCCAGTTTTCTGGTCTTCCGTCTGCCGTATGTTCCGGTTTTTCTTTTTTTCACCCCTCTTTTTCGTCTTACACCTATTTATACGCCGGCAACGGGGGAATGGCTAATAAATTTAAATATTTTATAAGCATCAGGAAAGATGTTTTCTTAGCGTAGCAAAGGATTTTTTTATGATGATTTTTGCATTGGCGTAGGAAATGCCAAGTTTTTCAGCGGCGGCCTTCATAGTCATGCCGTCATAGTACATATAAATGATGAGATTCCGGTCTCTTTCGCTCAGTTTTTCAAGGGCAAGGGAAAGTTCTGAAAGAGTCTCCTGGTTAAGGATATGATCAAAACTGGTGTCTACATACACAATATCTTCAGAAACAATACCCCCCCCCTCTTTGCTTCTTCCCTTTGAGCGGAAATAATCTATAACGGCATTTTGGGTAATGGTATAAACCCAGGTGGAAATAGAGGCTTTAGTTTCATCGAAGCGGTCAATATTATTGAAGATTTTAATAAATACCGTCTGACATACATCATCTGCTTCAAACAGATTTATATTCTTTCCTATAATGTAATGCAGGACTTTATCATGATATTGCCGGTATATTGTATCTTTGTCCATATAATATAATGTTCTATGTCC
>DFDV01000105.1 GCA_002369025.1 Treponema sp. UBA3819
AGTTCGAATCTGCAATAGCTCATGAGTAAGCGCTTCCAAAGCGGGAGCGCTTTTTTGTTTTTAAAGCCTGATTTTTCACATTCTTTTTCAAAAAGTTTTCAAATCAAAGTGATGGGCATAAAAAAAGCACTTCCGCAAAGGGAAGTGCCTGTATCTCCGGTAAGAAAATCTTACTTTGAGTAGTATTCAACAACCATCTGGTCGTTAATCTGTACCGGAATCTTTTCGCGCTGGGGAAGGCTTGCGAGCTTTCCGCTGAATGAATCCTGATTTACTTCAAGATAATCAAGCGGTGCTGAGTTTGCGCCCAGGAATGCTTTCTTGAACTGTTCATTCTTGCGTGATTTTTCGGTCAGAGAAATAACCTGTCCAACCTTTACGTGCTGTGACGGAACATTTGTGATTTTGCCGTCAAGCTCAATGTGGCGATGGCTTACCAGCTGGCGTGCCATGCGGATTGAGTTTGCAAATCCCATTCTGTACACAAGGTTGTCCAGACGGCACTCAAGTGCAACGATAAGTGCTGTACCAGTCTTTTCTGCAGACTTTGTAGCCTGTTCGTAGTAGCGGCGCAACTGCTTTTCGAGAATGCCATAGTATGCCTTGACCTTCTGTTTTTCAATCAGCTGAAGACCGTATTCTGATGTCTTGTGTGTTTTTTTGAATGCAGGTGCATTTGCTCTGTTCATTGCCTTGGGATGACCTGAAACGTTCACGCCAAGTCTTCTGCATTCCTTAAAGCGAGGGCTTCTTCTTGTAGCCATATAAATGTAGCTCCTTACATTTTTGTACGGGTTGGGAATGAAAACTCATACAATTGGAAATTAAGATATAGAAAAATATAGCATTTTGCCACAAAAATGACAAGTACATACTAGAAAATAAGGTCTGCAAACTTCTTCATTCTGTCTGTTTTTCTATACTTGTGGTGACTTGCTTCTTTATTGTAATATATGGATATGACTTCACATTCAATTCCTCGGATTATGATTTCTTCCCCGGCTTCTGCTTCTGGAAAGACGACGGTGACCTGTGCTCTTCTGGGTCTTTTGAAGGGGGCTGCGGCAATCAAGTGCGGACCAGATTTTATCGATCCTCTTTTTCATTCCCGGGTGCTGGGAAAAAAGACTGGCAATGTGGACTTGTTTTTTACTGATGAAGAGACTGCAAAAAGTATTTTTCTGCATGATACCAGGGGGGCAGAAATTGCCGTCTGTGAAGGAGCCATGGGCTTTTATGACGGAGCGGGTGGAAGTGAAAAGGCCAGTGCATTTGAAATTGCCCGACTCCTGAAGTGTCCTGTTCTGCTGGTAGTGGATGCAAGGGGAAAAAGCCTTTCTCTCTGTGCGGAAATAAATGGTTTTGCGTCATTTCGGGAAAGAAATGGAGACAGAAGCGGAATTTGTGGCGTCATTTTAAACCGCTGCTCTAAGTCTCTGTATGATTTTCTTGCGCCTGCCATTAAAAAAGAATGCGGAATAAAAGCAGTTGGCTATCTGGAAGAAAATGAAGCCTTTGCACTGGAAAGCAGGCATTTAGGGCTTGTGACTCCCGATGATATTTCTGACCTGCAGAAAAAAATGGAGGTCCTCTTTTCTTCCGCAAAAAAAACACTGGATATAGCAGAAATTCAAAATATTGCCCGAAAGGCCCGGACTCTGGACGCAAATGATGTTCTCTTTACCCCAAGGCAGGAATGCACTTCTGACATGAAAAAAAAGAAAGTCCGCATTGCAGTGGCTAAAGACAGGGCTTTTTGCTTTTACTACCGGGAAAATCTGGAACTTCTGGAAGCAATGGGGGCAGAACTCCTTTATTTTTCACCCCTTGATGACAAAGGTATTCCTGCTGACTGCAGCGGTCTTTACATTGGCGGCGGTTATCCTCAGCTCTTTCCCATGCAGCTGGCAGAAAATACTTCCATGCTGGAAAGCCTGCGCGTCTTTTGCCGGACTGGGGCTCCTGTGTTTGCAGAATGCGGTGGTTTTTTGTATCTGCAGCTGGCTGGTATTTTGCAGGGAACTTTTGAGAATAAGAAAAAACTTGTGCGATTCGGCTACATCACACTGACGGCTCAGGAAGATACTTTTTTCTGCCGCAGGGGAGATACAATTCAGGCCCATGAATTCCATTATTTTGACACGACTCAAAACGGAAAGGCTTTTACCGCCCGCAAGGTAAATGGAAAAGAGTGGGAATGTATGCAGTGGACTTCTGCGGTAAAAAATATGCGCCCGACCGGCTGTCATGCTTCAATAGAAAAGGCAAATATTCTGGCGGGCTTTCCTCATCTCTACTTTGCTTCAAATCCATCCTTTGCTGAAAATTTTGTAAAAGCGGCGGCTGCATTTCGGGCTGATGGCAAAAAATCTTGTGGTGGCTGCAGTGGAAGCACTGGTTCAGCTGGCTGCGGCGGATGCGCTGGCTGCAGCGGAAGTGCAGGCTGTGCTGGATGCGCAGGCTCTGATGCTTGTGCTGCCGGTGCTGCTTTTAGTCAGAAAGAGGGCTGTGGAGCCTTCGGGGAAAAAAATGTTAAGTGAAAGTGAAAAAAAACTAAGGAAAATCATTGCAAAAATTCTTCCGGCTGATGAAAGATATGAAAAAATAGCGCAGAAACGGTGGAACAGCATTGCAAAACCTCTGCATGGACTGGGACTTCTGGAAGATTCTGTCTGTCAGCTTGCGGCCATACAGAGGACTGAAAAACCATGCATTAAAAAGCGGGCTCTCCTTGTTTTTTGTGCGGATAACGGCATTGTTGAAGAAGGTGTGACCCAGACTGATTCTCATGTGACGGCTCTTGTGGCAAAAAATCTCTGTACGGGTGCAACTTCTGCCTGTAAGATGGCGCTTGTGGCTGACTGCCATGTTTTTCCTGTAGACATGGGAATGAATGAAGCGGTTGAGCATGAAAGCATAAAAGACCTGCATGTGGCACGGGGAAGCAAAAATTTCTTAAAGGAAGATGCCATGACCCGGGAAGAAGCGGGAAGGGCTCTGTTGAATGGGGCTTTACTTGCGGACGAACTTGCGGACCAGGGCTATCAACTGCTTGCCGTGGGGGAAATGGGAATCGGAAACACGACGACTTCCAGTGCCCTTGCATCCCTTCTGCTCAATCTTTCCCCGGAAGACGTAACCGGCTATGGTGCTGGCTTGAGCGCAGAAGGTCTTGCCCGTAAAATTCAGGTTATTCGTCAGGGAATAGAAAGCCGCAGGCCGGACAGAAATGATGTCCTTGATATGCTGAGTAAAGTCGGTGGCTTTGATATAGCAGGCATTACGGGCTGTATGCTGGGTGCGGCGGCCAGAAAAATTCCTGTAATTATTGACGGTCTGATTACCCAGGTTGCGGCTCTCCTTGCAGTCCGTCTCTGTCCGGCGGCAAAGGGATATCTTCTTGCAAGTCACCGGGGAAGTGAAAAGGCCAGCGGTCTTTTGCTAGATGCTCTGGAAAAAAAGGCTCTGATTGATGCGGGTTTTCATCTGGGTGAGGGAACGGGAGCTCTGGCCCTGATTCCGCTTCTGGACATGGCTTTGCGGGTCTATGATGAAATGGCAACTTTTGATGACATTCAGCTTGAAGCCTATAAGCCGCTGTAGAGGACAAAAATGAATATACTGATACTGGGTGGAGCGGCGAGCGGAAAAAGTGCATTTGCAGAAAAAAAAGCACTTGAACTGGCAGAAGAAAAAAAATCGCCGCTCATCTATCTGGCCACCTTGAATCCTCAAAGCGGGGGAGACACGGCTGAAAGAATCAGAAAGCACCGGGCCGGACGGGATGGAAAGGGCTTTGAGACGATAGAGTGGTGCGAGTGTGATTTTCTTTCCCCGCTGGCTCCGGACGGAAATTCTGTCGTCCTTCTGGAAGATATGGGAAATCTTGTGGCAAATTATCTTTATCCGCCGGAAAAGCCACCCCTGAAAGTGACTGCGCAAGATGCAGTCTCCTTTATGCTGGACACATTGAAAAAGATTTCCTCCCGGACAGGGAATTTTGTCTGCGTTACAAATGAAATCACCCTAGGCGGCAGTCTCCCGGAAGACGTGAAATTCTACGGCGAAGTTCTTGCCCGCCTGAATGCAGCCTGGGCGGCGGAATGTGAACAGGTATATGCTGTCGTGGCAGGAATTCCGCTTCTTTTGCCAAAAAATTCCCTGTGTTAATCCGGGGCAAAATGTGCGAGGATAAAGTATGGCCTTTGTAAAATCTATTTTACTTGCTTTCAGTATGTTTTCCGCAATACCCATGCCCCGGGTAGAATGGAATGAAAAGAATATGCGCTATCTAATGCCGGCCTTTCCCCTGATTGGCCTTGTAATCGGCCTGCTCATGCGTGCCATTCTTTATCTGGCGGATGCTATTGCATGGAGCAAGGAAGCGGAAGTCATTGTGCGCGCGCTGCTTCCTCTTTTGCTTATGTTCCTTCCCCTTGCTGTGACTGGCGGAATTCATATGGACGGCTTTATGGATACCTGCGATGCTTTGGGAAGCCATGCCGACCGGGAAAAAAAACTTGCAGTCATGAAGGACTCTCATTGCGGTGCCTTTGCCGTGATGGGGGCGGTTGTGTATTTTATTGCTGACTTTGTGCTTTTGAGCCTCTGGTGTCGCTTTCCTTCCGGATCACTTCTCCTGATTTTTCTTTTTTCCCGCCTTTTGAGTGCATTTTCCGTGGCGACTTTTCCCCCTGCAAAAGAAAGTGGTCTTGTGCGTACTTTTTCAGACGCCGGTGCCAGGACTTTTACGGCAGTCTGGTCTGCGGTATTCTTTGTGCTCATAACGGTGGCCGGTTTTTTCTTTTTCCGCTGGCAGGCTCTGGCCCTGGCAGTGACTCAGCTTTTTGTTTTTGTCTGCTATTTTTTTCTTACCCGCCGCCATTTTGGTGGAATTACGGGGGATACATCGGGCTGGTTTTTGCAAATGGCGGAAATTCTTTCGCTTCTGGCAGGACTTTTTTTCCGGGCTGGCTGAAAAAACTGTCGGACTGGCTGAAAAAAATCTTGTCGATTTTGTAATTCATGAGTATCTTCCATGTGGGAGGTCATTATGAATTACGATCAGTTTACATTAAAAACACAGGACGCGCTGCAGTCAGCATCTGCCCTGGCTCAACAGAATGACCATGCAGAAATAGGACTGCCCCATATTCTTGTGGCCATGCTGGAGCAGAAAGATGGCATTACGGTGCCAATCATTGAGCGCATAGGCGTTCAGGCTGGCGACCTGCTTTCTGCCGCAAAAAATCTTTTACAAAGTTATCCCATTGTACGCGGAAACGTTCAGATGCAGCTTTCAGGACCGGCTCAGAAGGTTCTTGCCAAGGCTGAAAAGGAAATGGCTGACTTAAAGGATCAGTTTCTTTCAGTTGAGCACATTCTTCTTGCCATGGCGGAAAGCGATGACAGAACGGGAGAGGTCCTGCGTCAGTACGGAATTACAAAGCAGACTATTCTGGAAGCCTTAAAGGCAGTACGCGGAAATCAGACTGTAGATTCTCAGGACCCTGAAAGCAAAATGCAGGCCCTGGAAAAATACTGCACGGATTTAACAGCCCGTGCCCGTCAGGACAAAATTGACCCGGTTATCGGCCGCGATGAAGAAATCCGCCGTGTAATGCAGGTGCTCGTCCGCCGCACAAAAAATAATCCGGTCTTAATTGGCGAGCCAGGTGTAGGAAAAACCGCCATTGTAGAAGGTCTTGCCCGCCGTATTGCAAGCGGCGATGTTCCCGAAAGCCTGAAAAACAAGCGTCTTCTTTCACTTGATATGGGTAGCCTTGTTGCGGGCGCAAAATTCAGGGGTGAATTTGAGGAGCGCTTAAAGGCTGTCATCACCGAAGTCGTAAAAAGTCAGGGACAGATAATCCTCTTTATTGACGAACTGCATACGATTGTAGGAGCAGGTGCAAGTGAAGGTTCCATGGATGCAAGCAATCTGCTAAAACCCGCTCTTGCCCGTGGTGAACTTAAGGCCATTGGTGCGACAACACTGAATGAATACCGCAAATACATCGAAAAAGATGCGGCACTGGAAAGACGTTTTCAGCAGGTCTACTGTGCAGAGCCAAATGTTGAAGACACTATTGCCATTCTGCGTGGACTTCGCGACAAATATGAGATTCATCACGGTGTAAAAATCAATGATGAGGC
>DFDV01000207.1 GCA_002369025.1 Treponema sp. UBA3819
AATTCAGTCCTTGATGCGCTGACCGCCCGCGAAAAGGAAGTAATAGACCTTCTTTTGAACAATTTGTCGAACAGTCAGATTGCCGAGCGGCTGAACATCAAGAAAAGGGCCGTCGAAAATTATATTTCAAGCATTTACGAGAAAACCGACATCAACGACAGAAAAACGCTGATTAAAAAGTTCGGCGAAGAAAGGTAAGCTTCCCTTATGTTCCGAAGCAGAAAATCCATGCAGATTGGTGCCCTTGCTGACATGATGCCGGTCTTTGATGTCATGGAAAAGCCTTTGCTCCTTTACTTACAGATGATGACCAGATAGAGCTTTTCCATTGGGGAAGGCTCGCTGTCTGATGAAAAAGTCAGGACTGTGTCATCGTCTGATGTAGTAGAGCCCACGTTGTGCAGCATCATGCCGTAGGGGCGTAAATCCGCAACCTGGTTTGCATCGTAGAGCTGAAAGCCGGTAAGGAGCATCTGTCCAAAATTATCGGGAATTCCGGCAGGGAATTTTTGCTTCCAGACTGCCGTATCACTTTCAGAAAAGCCGGTGCTTTCAGCCGTATTCAGTCCTTTTATTTTGATGTCAATCAGGGGGTAGCCGTAGTTTTCTTCCCGGCAGTAGACACCCTTGCCTTCTTCTGACGGTGCGCGGGCGGTAAAATATAATTCCTCCTGTGAGGCGCTTGCTTTCATACCCCTGATGCAGGCCGCACTGTAGTCTCGTAAAAGGCTTTCAATGCTTTCTGAATAATGCTTGCCATTCTCGTCTGTAAGGGCATTTACTCCTTTTACGATACCCTCCCAGTCAAGATATTCATTTTGGGCAATCGAAACCATTGCGGCAACAGAGTAGGTTCGCATGAGCCAGCCGATGAAAGAAAAAGTAGAACCGTAAACTAGTTCGCTCATGGCATGGTTATATTCAATGCCATTGTAGAGATATTTTTTTACGACCTTGCGCATATAGGTTACTGCCGCGTAGTTATTGTAGTCTATTTCCGGAAAAAACATAAAGACCAGATCTTCTGCCGCATTAGAAAACATCTCGTTAAATTCGGAACTAAGATAATTGGTTTCGTCATCAACGCCGTCCAGTCCGCCTTTAGCATTCCTTTGAATCATATGCTGGAGCTCATGGGCGATGGTCGTGTACATATTACCGGTTTGCTTGCTCATGTAGGTATTGATGTAAAGATAATTTCCTTCGTTAGAATAACGTGAAGGATCATCCTTATCCCATGCAGCTATGTCTGAAACAAGGGGCAAGTGTTCGTCATTGGGATATAAATCTTTTCCCCAGTAGAAGCCGCAGGTAGTAACGTTCTCCTTCATGTGATAGACGTCATAAAACAGAAGATTTATGACGCTGCCGGTTTCGCTCAGGTACTTGATGTCGCTCACTGACTCCCCGTCGCAAAAGGCCTTTGTCGGCTCGCTGCCAAAAATTTCCCGGTCAAGATGGTAGATTTTTACAAAGGTATCGGCATAATCCTGAGCCATAGCCCGGTTCACCTTACCAATTGGCGCTGTTTTTTCTGTGGTCAGGCTGCTTTCTTCCGTAAACAAGACACTGCCGTCCTTGTCGTCATAGCCTGTTACCTGACCTAAAACCCATACATAGCAGAGGGGAGAACCATCTTCTCTATAACCGATGCCTTCAAGGCTTCCTTCACCTTCTGACCGCCAGGAAATCGCTTCGCCTTCATCATCGTTTTTTATATCAAGATAAAAGTGCTTTTTGTGTCCCAGAGAAAAAGTCTTTGGCTGCCCGTTTTCATCAAGGGTTTTGTCCACCAGTTTCTTGCTGACTGTGGCATCCCGGCTTTTTTTCATACCTGTGCGGGCTTTTTTCTTGTTTTTCAGGGCTTCTGACAACTGCATGGAATGACAGACCTTGTCTTTATCACCTGTTTCTGCAAGAACACTGTCTGAAAGAGCGGCATTTCGGCTTTGTACAGAGGAAGATGAAAGGGAGATGTTGCTTCCCCCTGTAACATAATGGGTCTTCGCCATGGGAATAATCGTATCATCGGGATTTGTTTTTGAAAGGAAGACCTTTGTGTAGACGGGAAAGCCTTTTAAGGTTAAATTGCCTGTGTCTCCGGGAATTTCATAGACATTCTTTCCTTTTTCCCAGCTGATTTTCCTGTCGGTGCGGACAATTTTTTTGTCATCTGAGCCAGCACTCTTTGAGCCCTCATTACTGCAGGCTACAATCAAACAAAAGCAAAAAGCTGTCATCCAAATTAAAAGTACTGTTTTCATGCATCCTCCGTAAAATTTTGAGGGGGCGGGCCCGCCCCCTGGTCGGCACTTCGTTGCCTCCACACCCCCACCTCCTAGGGGCAATGGATTTGCTTTTCAGCCCCTAACACCTGATAATTCTGGAGTGGGTAAGGACTTCATTTCCTTCTTCCGTAATCAGAACATCGTTTTCCAGACGGACACCGCCCAGTTTAGGATCATACAGTCCCGGCTCCAGAGTGACAATCATGCCGGGTTTGAATACTTTTTCTGCGTCAATTTTGCCAGAAACACGGGGGTATTCATGTATTTCCAGCCCGATTCCGTGTCCCAGGGTGTGGGGCATAACCCGCTTTGCCTTTGTAAAGACATTTTCCGCTGCTTTGCCCGCAAGCCGGATGGGACTGCCTGCCTGATAGAGGGGAAGGGCTGTCTCTGCCGCCTTTTCCACCAGGGCGACCAGTTTTTCCTGAGCCTCAGAAAGAGGGGCTCTTGCAACCGTTACCGTTGTGTCGCTGGTATAGCCTTCATATACTACGCCAAAGTCAAGAATGGAAAGCCCCGGACTTGCCCAGGCTGCGTCAGTGTAGCCGGGAAAGGCGTGAATTGCCCAGCTGCGGTCAGGACCTGCCGCCAGAGTGTCAAAACCTGTGCGCTCACAGCCGTGCTTCCGGCATTCTTTTTCTATAAGAAGGGCAACATCGCTTTCTGTCTGCAGGGATCCATTACGGATTCCTTCTTCAATCTGGTCGATAATCAGGTCGCCGATTCTTGCGGCTTCTTTTGTACAGGCAATTTCATATTCGTCTTTGCAGGCGCGCTCTTCTACTACAAATTCATGCAGACTTTTTTCGCGGCAGCGCACATCCCAGCCGTCAAGCGCATCCACATATTTGAGAAAGAGGGGATAGGGCGTTTCCGGCGGAATTTCTACATTTTGTTTTCCGCTGACGGTAAAACCATTCAGAATAGCCTTTACCGCCTTGATGTTGTTGCGCTCATATTTTTCAGACGGAATGATTGTGCAGTCTACGGCCCTCTCCTGAGCCAGATTTACATCCCAGGGAACAAGTACGGTCTGCCCGTCTGCGCCTGCAATAAAGAGGGCATCACTGGGATGACCTGTATAGTAGCGCACTGCCGGATTTCTTCTTCCTTCGGTGTCTTCAAATACTATGGCAGTAAGAGAGTTTTCCCGCATGCGGGCAAAGAGTTTTTCCCTGCGAGCCTTGTAAATTTCTTTCAGTTCTTCTTTTGTGTAAGATTTCATGTGCGTCTTCTTTTCTTTGTGAGAGATTAAGTGTTAAATAATTGTATTATATCCGGCGTTTTTTGTCAGTATGACTTTCGTAATAGGCTTTTTTGTCCGCATACATGGCTTCGTCCGCAAGGTGCATGGATTTTACGATACCCTACGTACTTTCGCAATGATTATTTTTACTATTGAATCTTTTGTAAGTATAAGCATGAGGACTCCCGCCAGACCGTAGACAAGGGCTGAGGCCGCAAAGGGAATTCCAAATGCAAGCAGGCGGCTGTATCCGGCAAAATAGGGAAGGGTTACCATGCGTACGATATAGGCGGGAACGGCCGCAATCAGGGAAAGAACGATAAGTTTGAGCACATAAAGAAGCAGTCCGCGTATAACTTTTGCCACATCAATGACAGGATTTTTTTTGAGGAAGATAAAGAGGAAGACGGTGTTTACTGCACTTGCAATGCTCAGGGCAAGGGCAATGCCTCCTCCGCTCATAAAATGTACCAGAATAAGGGCACAGATGATATTTACCGCAAAACCGATTATTCCTGCCAGCGTTGGTGACTTTGTATTTCCCTGTGCGTAAAAGGCGGGGGAAACGATGCGGTTTATGGCGATAAAAAAGAGCCCCGCAATATGCCAGCGGAATGCGCTCAGGGTAAGGTCGACGGAGTGGTCGTCAAAACTGTGGCTCTTGTAGACAAGGGAAATGATTTCTTTCCCGGATACCAGTGACAGGAAGGTAATCGGAATGGAAATGAGGGCGATGATTTTGCATGCAGTGGTGAGCATGGAATTAAATTCGTCCCAGTGCCGGGATTTTGCCATGCCGCTTAAGTCCGGCAGAATCACCGTGCCTATGGAAACAGCAAATATTCCCAGAATCAGTTCCTGCAGGCGGAGGGAATACTGCAGACTGGAAACAATGCCTGCACCAGCCCGGCCCGCCAGTGCCGTAGAAACCACATCATTCAGCTGATAGGCTGCCATACCGATTATTGTGGGGCCGATCAGACGGACGACTTTGCGCGTGCCGGGGTTTGAAAATGCTTTTTTGAGAGTGGTAAATCCTGTTGCCCAGCCTGTACGGATGACAAAAGGCAGCTGAAAGAGAGCCTGCGCACAGCCGCCTGCAATCACGCCGTAGGACATGGCTCTTGCCGGATTCTTTGTGTGCGGGGCAAGCAGATAGGTAAAGGTAATTACAATCGCATTAAAGAGAACAGGGGTAAATCCCGAGGGAGAAAAAATCTTTACACCGTTCAGAACGCCCTGAAAAAAAGCCGCCACCGAAATGACAAAGAGATAGGGGAACATAATCCGCGTAAGAATCGTTGTTTCTTCCAGGACAAGGGGGTTGTTTCCGTCGTAAAAGAGGGGAATAATCAGCGGTGTAATGGCAATGCCAATCGTCACCACTGCCGCCGTCAAAAAAGAGACCAGGGTAAAGGTTGCCCGCAGAAAATCTTTTGTCTCTGCCTTTCCGTCTTCTCCGGTTGCTTCTTCCAAGTAGCCGCGGAATGTAGGAATGAAGGCCACGCTGATTGCGTTTTCTGCAAAAAGCCGGCGGAAGAGGTTTGGAATCATAAAGGCAATGCCGAAAGCGTCTGCATAAATTGAAGTGCCGAGAAAGGCAGCCTTGGTCATCTCACGGACGAGGCCCAGAATGCGTGAACAGAGGGTAAGAAATGAAAGCGAGAGGCCGGCAGAGAGCAGGGATTTTTTCGTCATAGTGCGATTATAGCAAAATGAAAGGATTGCGTATATATTTTTTTTCGGTTATACTGGGAACGCTAAACTAGGCAATTATATTGATAGCCCTAAAGGGGATAGGAGAAAAGAAAATGGAAAAGACAGAAGTACAGGCAAAACTGAAGGACTTTTTTATGTCAAACCTTGGTGTTGATGGTGATGTGCTCAAGTATGACACCGCACTGTTCGGCGATGAAGTTGGTCTGGATTCAGTAGACTCACTGGAAATCATTTCTTTCGCAGATGATGAATACGGTGTATCTATGACAGGACTTCCCAAGGAAACATTCTACAGCATCGACACGATTGCTGACTACATCGTAAAGAACGCATAAGAGAGAACTTTTTACAATAGAAAGGAATATATACATGACCGAAGAGAAGAATCGCTGTGTAGTGACAGGTCTGGGCATGATCTGTGCCATCGGAAACTCTGTTGAAGAGTCCTGGAAAAATGTGCTGGCATCCGTTTCTGGTATTAAGCACACAAAAACGGTGGACACCGAAAACTGCTATGCTACTTTGGCTGCAGAAGTAAACTGCGATACGCTGGACGACATTGACGCGCCCGAAGAAAAAGACCGTGCATCTAAATTGTGCCTTAAGGCTGCAAAAGAAGCACTGGCTGATTCAGGACTGGCAAAGGGCAATGATGACCCGCGCGTGAGCGTAATTATCGGCAGCTGTGTTGGCGGTGCCGTAAGCATTGAGCACTACTACAAAAACGGCAAGGATAAAAAAGACATCCTTAAGATGCCGATTGCCCCGATTGCTTCTCAGGTGGCAGAACTTGCTGGTGCGGGTGGTATCGTTACAAACGTTGGTAACGCCTGTGCCGCAGGTACAATCAGCGTAGCATATGCATGCGATTTGATTCGCGCGGGCAAGGCAGACGTAGTTCTGGCCGGCGGTGCTGACTCATTTGCATCCATTCCCTACGCCGGATTCCTTTCTCTTCATGCACTGGACGAAAACGGCTGTTCACCCTTTAACCGCTGTACCGGCATTACTCTGGGTGAAGGCGCAGGCATGGTCATCGTGGAATCCTATGCACATGCAAAGGCCCGCGGTGCAAAAGTCTACTGTGAGGTACTGGGTGCAGGCGTTACTACTGACGCTCATCACATTACCGCTCCCCGTGAAGACGGCCTTTGCCAGATTGAAGCGATTAACCGCGCAATAGAAAATTCCGGCGTTTCCAAAAAAGATATCGGCTATGTAAACGGCCACGGAACCGGTACGGCAAAGAACGACAATGCAGAATTCCTTTCCCTGCATGCCGTATTTGACGGCGAAAATGACAATCTGAGCGCAAGTTCTACAAAGGCAATGACCGGACACTGTCTGGGTGCTGCCGGTGCTATTGAGGCTGTGTTCTCAATCAAGGCACTTACAACAAATACTGTGCTTCCTACCCTCGGCTATACTGACGAAGACAAGGAAAGACTCAAGGAAAAAGCGGGCAAGATTGAATTCGTTCAGAATGTGCCCCATGCAAAAGAACTTACTGCCGTAATGAGCAATTCATTTGCTTTTGGCGGAAACAATGCAAGCATTATCTTCAGCAAGAATGCAGGTAATGTAAAAGTAAGCGATGCAAAGCCCAATATTGCCATTACTGGTCTCGGTATTGTAAATCCTCTGGGTCACACAAAAGATGCCTATATCGCACAGGTAAAGGCAGATGCAAAACCCGCAGAAACAAGCATCCATTCTACAATAGAAACATCTGAATATGACGATTTGGGAATTAAGATGGCCTTCTACCGCAAACTGGACAATTTCAGCCAGCTGCAGGTAGTAACAGGCATGCGCGCCCTTAAAGATGCAAAACTTACCGTTACCGAAGAAAATGCAAAAGACATTGGTAACATCGTGGGTACAAGTGAAGGCGCACTTGGTTCAACATATGATTTTGAAGAACTGATTGGCGAAAAAGGAAACGCAAAGGGAAGTGCATTCAAATTCCCCAACACCGTATACAATGCGGCAGGCGGTTATCTTTCAATCTGTTCCGGCTTAAAAGGCTACAGCGTTACTGTAACAAGCGGTCCGCTTTCCGGCCTTACAAGCATTCTCTATTCAATGAACGTCATCAAGGAAGGTCAGGAAAAAATCATGCTGGCAACCGGTAATGATGAAAACATTCCTATCCTTGACAACCTCTTTAATGAACTGGGCTACAAGGCAAAGTCAGTTACCGCTCCCTATTCCGGAGCAGACGGATTTGTTCTTGGCGATGCAAGTACTTCTCTTGTTCTTGAAGACGATGCAAACGCAAAGAGCCGCGGAGCTACAGTGTATGCCCACATCCTTGGTTACGGAAACGGCCGTCACAATGTACGCTTTGGCTCCCTCCGCGGAACGGGAGACGCTCTTGAAAAGGCAATTGCTGATGCACTGGCAGATTCCGGCGTAAAGGCTGAAGAAATTGATGCAGTCTACGGATTTGCAAACGGCATGAAAGTTGTAGACGACATTGAAAAATCAGTTCTGGCAAAATGCTTTGCAGACAAACCTGCTTTTGAAATCAAAGAGCGCGTAGGTGAAGGTCGTGCCGGTACAGCAGCCCTGCAGGTTGCCCATGCCGCAATGATGCTCCACGGCGACATTGAAAGCGACAATGCCTACATCATCGCAAAAGACGGAAGTGTAAGCCGCAAGACCGTACAGAGTTCCGGCCTTAAAAAAGCACTGGTTATTTCCTTTGCTCTGGGCGGCTCATACACGGCTGTCGTTCTTTCAAAATAAGAAAGTGACCGGCCCTCTTTTTGCGGGTAATGGCCACTGGCTGATATGAATATAGCCCTCTGTGCTGATTGCATGGAGGGCATTTTTTATCCTTGAAACTTCCCTGAAATACGGTTATTATAGAAACGACACAGTTTATTTTATGGGAGTCGACATGAAAGTTGCTATTGTTACCGGATCATCAAAAGGAATCGGAAAGGCCTGCGCTATCCGGCTGGCTAAGGACGGCTATGCAGTTGTTGTAAATTACAGCCGCTCTGATGACGAAGCTAATGCCGTTGTTGAATCAATCAAGGCGGACGGCGGGGAAGCCCTTGCCTACAAGGCAGATGTTTCCAAGCTGGACGAAGTAAAGAAAATGTTCCGTGATGTATCCAAACAATATGGAAGCATTGACGTTCTGGTAAACAACGCAGGAATTGTGCGTGATGAATATCTTCTTATGCTGAACCCTGAAACACTGGATAAGTGCCTTGACCTGAACATCAAGGGCTATCTCTATTGCGCTCAGGCAGCAGTCCTTAAAATGTTCAAGCAGAAACACGGTGTCATCATCAATATGTCTTCTGTTTCAAGCAAATTTGCCCTGCCGGGACAGAGCGTTTACAGTGCTACAAAGGGCGCCGTTAATTCAATGACCCAGACACTGGCAAAGGAACTGGCCGGCTACGGAATCCGCGTGAATGCAGTTGCCCCCGGTTTTATCCAGACAGAAATGATTGACGCAATTCCTCAGGAAAAGCGTGACGAATACATCAAAAATGTACCGCTGCAGAGATTTGGTACGGCAGAAGACGTTGCAAATGTGGTGAGTGCCCTCGCTTCAGACGCATTCTCTTATGTAACAGGTCAGACCATCGTGCTTGACGGCGGACTTTCACTGTAAAAAACGGAAGGATTATCATGAATATTTACGAAATCAGCCAGAAAATTGCACAGCGTCCGCCTTTCCAGATGATTGAGCGGGTGCTCGAACTGAAGCCGGGCGAATCAGCTGTCGGCATAAAAAATGTAAGCGTGAACGAGCCCTATTTTATGGGTCACTTCCCCGGAACTCCCATTATGCCCGGTGTTCTGATTGTGGAAGCCTGTGCCCAGCTCTGTTCTCTGGTAATTGAAAAAGATGAAAAAGCGCTGGAGGATAATCTCTATGTGCTTTTGAAAATCGACGGATTTAAATTTGTTAAGCCTGTAATTCCCGGAGATCAGCTGGTGATTACGGTAAACAAGACAAAGGGCGGCGGAGTTCTTGTAGGCTTTGACGCTGTTGTAAAAGTAGGGGATGCAGTCTTTGCAAAGGGCAGTCTCACTTTTACTACTATTCCAAAGACTGCGGTTGAGGAACGATAGTTCCGGCGGAAAGAAGGCAGTATAAGACAGTATGCAGAAAAAAATACTCGTGCTAAATGGAAGTCCCAAAAAAGAGCGCAGCGGTTCATTAAAACTGACCCGGGCCTTTGTGGAAGGAATGACTGAGCATGGGGAATACGAGACAGATTATGTTCATATTTCTGAACTGAACATAAAGCCTTGTCTTGGCTGCCTGAACTGCTGGGCAAGGGAAGATGCCGTTTGTGTCATAAAGGATGATGATATTCCTGCCCTCCGTAAAAAGATTGAGGATGCGGATGTCGTGATTTTATCGGCCGGGCTCTTCTTTTTCGGACTTCCGGGCACGGTTAAGGTAATGATGGACAGGCTGCTGGGTATGGTTAATCCATATTACGGAAAGCCTCTGCCGCCAGATGGCCTAGCCCTGCATGGTGCGACAAAGCCTCATCCCGGCCGGCAGTATATTCTGATATCATCCTGTGCATGGATAGAAAGAGATGTGGTTTACAAGGCAGTTTTTGACCAGCTGGATATGATTCTGGGAAAAAACGGTTATCTGGCACTTACGACGCCGCAGATGAACGCCATTGTCTATCACGCAGACGGAAGAAGACTGTTAAAAAAACAGGCGGACTATAAAAAAGCGGGCGAAGAATTTGCCCGGACGGGAAGTGTCAGCAGGGAAACAATTGACCTGCTTGCCCGGCCCATGTTTTCTGCCGAAGTATATCAGATGTTTTACGAAAAAATGTGGCGCAAGCCTAATGGAGAATACTTACTGAATGAAATTAGTAAAAAAGATAATTGATTCCTTTCTCGTCGCATTCGGAAAATTTTCCATCGTGCTGGTGCGGTTTTACATGTATGTCGTGTACCGGCCAAAAGCACATTTTGTGGATAAATCCATTCAGACAAATAAACTGAAAGAACCCTGTATTGTGATTGCAAATCATACGACCATTGTGGATCCGCCTTTTATTCTTTCGGTTTTGAAGGGAAAAAAATCCATCGTTATTGCCAAGGACTGGTTTGAAAAGCCCAGCATCAACTGGATTTGCCGCGCCGCAAATGGCGTTCCCTGCGACCGTTTTAATCTGGATACGGAATGGGCTCTGCTCGCAAAAAAAGAACTCAAAAAAGGCCGTTCCGTGGTGATTTTCCCGGAAGGAAAGTGTCGTGAAGATGGCGACTTAAATGAATTTAAGTCAGGTTTTGCCTTTCTGGCGCGGAGTACAGGTTATCCGGTCGTAAGCATCGGCCTGGATGGAAAGTATACTTTCGGCCATCGTATTCACTATGTTGTGGATGTTCCGCGCAAGGTAGAGCGCACAAAAGGTCTTGCTTCCGGGCTGGATTTGGAAAATCAGTCGGCACAGTTCAGGGAGCGTGTTAAACTGCTCAAACGGAGTGCAATCAGCCACAGTCTGACCGCCCTGCCGCCGCCTGACACGGTTTACGAGGTTCTTCCTCCCGGACCGGAAACAATTATTGACGGAAAACCGGTTCTTTCTCAGCCGGCTGAAGATGTGACTCTGGCATACAAAAGCCCATGTGAAGAGGCAGGTGTGTAATGAAGTACGGACTTGTATTGGAAGGCGGTTCCCGCAAAGGATTGTACACAGCCGGTATTCTCGATGTCTTTATGGAGCAGGGAATTCATTTTGACTATATCATCGGAGTTTCTGCCGGATCTCATGCGGCCCTTAATTATGTAACGGGACAGAAAGGCCGCCTCAAGCAGGTGCTTTCCCCGGAGTCAATCCGCATGAAAACCCACAGGAACGGGGCCCTGTACCGGGACGGCATTCTTAAAGAAATGCATTTTATGATTTACAAGTATTCTTTTGACCGCAAAAACCCCTTTGACTTTAAGAAATTTTTTGCTTCAGACGTTCACTGTGAAATCGGTGCTACCTGTGCAGATACGGGAAGGCCTGTCTACTGGTGCGATCAGGAATCCGAAACCGCAAAGAAAAAACTGCCAATCGGAAAAATCCGCCGCAACAGGCTTCTGCTTGATCATGTGTGTGCTTCCTGCTCGCTTCCCATTCTCTTCCCTCCGGTAAAAATCGGCGACAAACATTATGCCGACGGCTGTGTAACGGATTCCGTCCCCTTTGAGCGTGCCTTTGAACAGGGGTGTGACAAACTGGTTGTGATTACAACTCAGGAACCCTGGGACGGTCCGACAGATTTTAAGAAATGGGATTTGCTTTTGTCGCCCATGTACAAGAGAAAGTGGCCTAACCTTTACAATGCACTGATGACCCGCTATGAAAATTACTGTAAGCAGGAAAAAAGACTTGCTGAACTGGAACAGGAAGGCAGGGCTCTGGTTTTTCATCCGGTGGAAGTGCTTTGCGGTCTCTTTGAAAATTCTGCTGAAAAAATCAATGAGTCCTATGACTATGGCGTAAGATCCGCAAATTCCCGCTTAAAAGAAGTGAAGAAATTTTTGGGATTAGACGCATAAATGGATAGACTTATGCGCCATAATAGCGTAAAATAGAAAAGATAACGCATATGCTTGAGAGTTATATTGTAAAAGGATTGTTAATCGGTCTCATTTTTGGCATACCGGCCGGAGCCAGCGGTACAATTACCATTCAAAAGACGCTGGAACGTGGCTTTTTAAGCGGATTTTTTACCGGTCTGGGTGCAACAGTAGCCGATATGTTCTACGCCAGTGTGGGTGCCTTTGGAATTCACTTGATTGCTGACTTTATGAATGACCACATGAGGGCAATTCAGTTTATCGGCGGTGTCGTGATTATCACCTACGGCTTTTATACCATGTTCCGTTCTGCAAAGGTAAACGAAAAGGTTGCCAATGCAACGGGTGTAATCAGCTGTTTTTTGACGGCGCTGGGAATCGGTCTTTTGAATCCGGCTGCAGTGCTTGCCTATCTGATGGGATTTACTCTCTTTGGAGTTGCTGCGGCAGAAATGCTTACAATAACCCAGGCGGTGGAACTGGTTGTTTCTCTGGGCATGGGAACTGTCATTTGGTGGCTTCTGGTTTGCGGTTCAATCACGGTACTCAGAAGCAAGATTACTGAAGAAACAAATCATAAGCTTCATGTTGCATTTGGAATCATAACGATTACACTGGGATGTGTTTGTATCGTGCGCTCTATCTTCCCTGAATTTCCTGAAAATGTAATTCACGCTGTTTTTGGGTAATCGACTTTTTGCATAAAGACAATATTATAGTTGAAAATTCCTCAGATTATAAGTATTATAGAAATGATAATCTTTTACTGACATTGCGTATGGTCGGAGTGTCAGTCACTCATGAATAAGGGCATTTATGGACGAAAATACAAAATTTACGCCGGCGGTAAAACCGATTCGGATGGGAATTGATGTTGGATCTACAACCGTTAAAGTTGTGATTCTTGATGACGACGGCAAGATGATTTACGGAGACTATCAGCGTCACCGTGCAGATATCCGTAATACGATTATTACGGTTGCAACAAAAGCCCTGGAGGAGACGGTCAGTAAATTCCCTCTGGGAGAAAAGCAGACTGTTTCCGTGCGCGTTACCGGTTCAGGTGGTCTTTCTGTATCTCAGTGGCTTAATATCCCCTTCATTCAGGAAGTTGTTGCCGCTACTACTGCCGTTCGCAAACTTATTCCTCAGACTGATGTTGTTATCGAACTGGGCGGTGAAGACGCAAAGATTACATATTTTACAGGCGGTATTGAGCAGCGTATGAACGGTACCTGTGCAGGCGGTACAGGTGCATTTATTGACCAGATGGCGGCTCTTCTGGAAACAGACGCTCCCGGTCTGAATAAACTGGCTGCGGGTGCAACTACGGTATATCCAATTGCCGCCCGCTGCGGTGTATTTGCTAAGACAGACGTTCAGCCCCTTATCAACGAAGGTGCCCGCCGTGAAGATATTGCCGCTTCTATTTTTCAGGCAGTTGTAAACCAGACTATTTCCGGTCTGGCATGCGGTAAGCCTATCCGCGGAAATGTAGCCTTTTTGGGCGGCCCCCTCCACTTCCTTGACCAGCTGCGTGCGGCATTTATCAAGAC
>DFDV01000026.1 GCA_002369025.1 Treponema sp. UBA3819
ACCTTAAGGGTGGACGTATCGAGCCATTTGGTTCTCTTTCTCGTCTGAAGCAGAACGTAAACGGCAAGACCCGTAAAGACCACCGTGCACTTATGGACGCTATGATTCGTCTGTATTCGTCATACAAAGACACCCTTGAAAAGAAGTCCATGGGCTTTATGATGTCTAAGTGGGACGAAAAACTGCTCAAATATGGTGAAATGTTTGAAAAAGAAATGATGGACCTGACGGTAAACATTTCTCTTGAAGGCGCACTTGATTTGGGCTGGAAAATCCTTGCTGACTGTTTCGACAAGGATGAAACGGGTATTAAGTCTGAATTGATTGCTGAATTCTGGCCGAATAAATAGGATTTTGCGGAGATAGAAGCGAATGGCAAAAATTAAGCTGACTAAGAATGAACAGAAAGCTCAGAAAGACGCGCTGAAAATGTATCAGCGTTATCTTCCGACGCTTACGCTCAAAAAACAGCAGCTTCAATCTGAAATCAGAACTATCGAGCAAAAGGCAAATGAAGTCCGTGCCGCCCGTGCCGCTCTGGAAAAAGAATTCCAGGTCTGGATAAGCGTGTTTGGAGAAGAAGATGCCTTTACGCCCGATATGGTGACTGTCCGCAATATAAAGAAAGGTGTCGGCAATATAGCCGGTGTAGCAATTCCCGTGTATGAGGGGGCAGAATTCGGGCGGGGTGATTACGATTTGTATTCAACGCCGCTCTGGATAGATCTTGCCGCCGACCGCATGGAAAAATCCCTTTCTTTGGATTTGGAAGCCAGTGTTCTTGATGAACAGGTTCGGCTGCTTTCCCAGGAATTACGCACTACAAGCCAGCGCGTAAATCTTTTTGAAAAGGTCAAAATTCCTGAGGCTAAGGCTAATATTAAGAAGATTTCAGTGTATCTTGGTGACCAGCAGGTTAGCGCGGTTGTTATCTCAAAGGTATCTAAGAAAAAGATTGACCAGAGAAATGCCGCCGCTGCTCTTGCAAAGAAAGCTGAAGAGGGGGCTAGCGCATGATAGTTCCCATGAAAAAAGTATCCCTGATTGTTCTTGAAAAAGAACGCAAGGATGCTCTGAAAAGCTTACGTAAACTCGGTCTTGTACAACTGGAAGACGTGCAGGGAACAAGTGATGAACTGCAGGCTTTCCGTGACCAGAACAATAAACTGGCAAAGGCAATCTCCCTGCTTTCTGATACAAAAGCACCTAAATCTGTGCTCAAAAATCAAAAGCCACTGGATAAAGAAGCCGCACTTGCCCTGGCTTCAAAGATTGTACAGGCAACCGAGCAGAAGAAGAATTGCTTTGACCGCATTACCCAGGACCGCAACGATTTGGAGCGGCTTGCAGGATGGGGTGAAGTAAATCCGGAAGAAGTTACAGCACTTGCAGAAAAAGGTGTGTATATCGCTCTTTATGAGATTCCCACCAACAAGTATGCATTGATTACTTCTGATGTAAAAACCCTGCTCGTTAACCGTGACAAGGCAAAGACGCGTTTCCTACTGCTTGCAGACAATGCAAATGCTGACCGGCCTGCAGGTTTACCGCCAGAAGCATATCAGGTAGTGCTGCCCCAGGTTTCTACAAAGGAACTTGCACAGTCAATTACAGACAATCAGAAGCAGATTGCTGATATTGATGCAGAAATTGTTTCCGATGTGCAGTACCTGGATGCCCTTAAAAAGCAGGTACCTCTGCTTGCAAAAGATATTGAACTTGAAAATATCTACAGCGGCATGGGATACGAAGGCAAGAAAAATGAAGCTGATACTGAAGAAAAATCTGTTTCTTCAGTGCCGCTTGCATGGATTACAGGCTTTGTTCCTGTGGACGATGTAAGCAGGCTTCAGGCTGCCGCAAAAGAAGAGCAGTGGGGTCTTGCTTTGAGCGATCCTGCTGAAGACGAATTTGTACCGACCAAACTCAAGAATAACAGGCTGGTAAGCGTAATCTATCCGCTGACAGACTTCCTTGACGTTACGCCGGGCTACCGCGAATTTGACATTTCGGGCTGGTTCCTGCTCTTCTTCTGTATCTTCTTTGCAATGATTTTTGGCGATGCCTGTTACGGAGCTTTGATTGCACTTGCAGGTCTGCTTGTTCTTGCAAAGAGCAAAAAAGGCGGACGCTCACTGGGCGTTCTGGTTACGCTTCTGGGCTTGTGTACCATGGGATGGGGCATTATGACCTGTTCATGGTTCGGCATTGAAGCTGAGAAGCTGCCAAAACAACTGGTGGATCTGTCATTTGCGCCGTTCTCGGCTGCAAAAATAGGTACGGATGCGGCTAATACAAACCAGAAGATTCTCTGTTTTACACTTGCATTGATTCAGCTGAGCATTGCTCACCTTAAGTGCATGGTGGCAGACAGAAAGAGTCTCAAATTTTTTGGCGATATGGGATCCCTCTTTATGATTTGGGGTATGTTCTATGTCGTTATGAATATGGTTGTAGACAGCGTAAAATATCCGCTGGGAGTTACTGAAAACACCATGTATGTATTCGGTTTCCCCCTGCCATTTGTATGTCTTGGCGTATTAGGATTAGGTTTCCTCCTCAACTTCATCTTCGCTAATTACGAAGGAAGCGTAGGAAAATCTGTTCTGGAAAGCGTCAAGAACATCATTTCAGTATTGCTGGGGGTAGTAAACCAGTTCAGTGATATTGTTTCCTACATCCGTCTATGGGCTGTTGCACTTGCTGGTGCGGCTATCAGCCAGACTGTCAATACAATGGCTGGACCCATGTTTGGAAAACTGGCACTCTTTGTCTTTGGAATACTGCTTCTGGTATTCGGACACGGATTGAACATGATTTTGAACCTGCTTTCTGTTATCGTACACGGTGTGCGTCTGAACACACTTGAGTTCAGCCAGCACCTTGGCATGACATGGAGCGGCTCAAAGTTCCGGGCATTTTCTGAATAAGGAAATTGACGGAAAAATTGCCGGAACAGGGGATTGCGTTGCTTTTCCCTGCCGGTTAAAAATTGAATCATGAGGAATCTGATTCCTCTAAAAATATTTTGTAAATTATCAACGGTCACTGAACCGTTAAAGGAGTTTTTATGAACTGGGGTATTTTAGGCGCAGGCTTGGTTATGGGTATTGCTGCTATGGGTAGCGCAATCGGTATTGGTATTGCAGGTCAGGCTGCAATCGGCGCATGGAAACGCTGCTATCAGGCAAACAAAGCAGCTCCCTTCCTGCTGGTCGTTTTTGCGGGTGCTCCGCTTACACAGACCATCTACGGCTTCCTGCTGATGAATACGCTGAAAGCCGCTTCTGCCGGTGCTGATGCAGTAACACAGCTCTTCTATCTGGGTCTGGGTATTGCTTGTGGTCTTGCAATGTGTATGTCTGCTGTTTCTCAGGGAAAAGCAGGTGCAGCAGGCAGCGATGCTCTGGCTGAAACAGGAAAAGGTTTTACCAACTACATCATGGTCGTCGGTCTTTGTGAAACAATCGCTTTGTTCGCAATGGTCTTCGGTATGATTGCGTAAAAAATAATCTTACGGAAAATGACGGGCTCAGTTGGTGCTGAGTCCGTTTTTTACGGCGCATGAGCCGGTGA